>CAZSTD010000019.1:0-22287 GCA_964609645.1 uncultured Blautia sp. | reverse complement strand
TATATGTTTTTTCGAAAATCGAACGCCATTCATCCCACGACCTAAAGGTCATGGGATGAATGGCTGAATATTATAAATGTATGTTTTTCAATCGCCAAAATGACTTTAAATACAGTAATAGGGTGACATTCATGTGAATGTCACCCCAGCTCTTGATAAAGAAGTTTACACCTTACAGCAGTTTTTTTAATTATAAAATCGTTGTAATCGCTGTTACGACCAAAGCTACTATACCTATCGCAGATATGCAATACGTCAAACAACCTCCGCCATAATTTCCACGTGGACGATGTGGCGGCGGTGGTGGATCTCCCGGTCTGCGTGGTGGCCTTCCCGGACCTCCTGGTGGTCTTCCTCCCGGGCCTCCCGGTGGTCTTCCTCCCGGACCTCCTGGTGGCCTTCCCGGGCCTCCCGGTGGTCTTCCTCCTGGGCCTCCTGGTCCTCTCATATTCACTCCCTCCTTCCATTAGATCAATCTATTTTTTTACTTTCTTCTCTTAATATTATAGCAAAAATTCAAGGAAATGTTATGTTATCTTTTTACTACTGCACCGATCAGTGTGATGATCCCGATCACTACCAAAAGCGGCAGAGCAATGGAGATCAATCCCGCGATGACCAATCCGATCAAGATCACCGGCAGAAATACCAAGGTCAACAATATTTTTGTAATGCCCCAGGTCATCTTAAACGCAAGTCCGATCAATTTTCCGAAAATCCCAACCATCAAAATCACAAATATCCATGTTATCATTTGACTCACTCTCTTTCTTTGTATGTCTATCATCTTGACAATCTCCAATAGGTGCACCATATTGGCAATTGAATTACCGAGAACTCTGCTTATATATTATAACGATATGAGCCCAATTTTGTATTCATGATTTTTTAATCCCAGTCAACGTAAATTCACTGTATCCTTGTCCCTCAACAGCACCTACTGGATTCCTCTATTCCATATGCAACAAGAGGAAATCCCGGCGTAACAGCAAGCCCGCTGGTATAATAAAATACTCTGCCATCTTCCTGTGCAAAATACTCTGCGATAAGGTTTCCCCAAAAGTCCTCAATCCTACCCAGAGCTTGTCCAGCAGTCACCTTCTGGTCTTCTCTTATATATGGATACCATAATCCTGATTCATTTGCAGTCAGATATATGGTTTTCTCATAGATTTTCTTTTTGCAGATCGCTTTCTCTCCATCCATCTTACATATATTCAGATAATCCATCAACAATCGGATGTCTTTATGATATGCCTGGATCCATTCTTCTTTACAGCAGCCACAGTATCCTCGCTCCACTAAAAGTCCCGGCACATCAAAATAATTTGCCGCATAACTGTATTCTCCTTTGCATGCAGTAGAAGCGAGCAGATACGGAACATCCAATGCCTTAGCCGCTGCAACTGCTTCTTCTCTCACAGTTTCTTTGTTTGGAAAAAACAGACACGGAGTCATAGGTTCTGTCGGACCTCCGCTGTGCAGATCAAGAATAAAATCTACATTTGGAAAAAGATTCTGGATAAAATAATCTGCGATCCGCTCTCCAGTTGTTCCATCTGCCTTTCCTGGATAATCTCCATTCAGATTAAATCCGTCTTCCGGTATCATTCCCGGTGATCGTTTCCAGAAACCACTTGTATTGACACAATGCATTAAAATTATTTTTCCTTTTATATTTTCCGGATCTAATTCCTTTGCCAGACGGATCACTGCAGGCACTCCCGGATATTCTCCACTATGGATACCAGCTGTCACCAGCAACGTTTTTCCTTGCTCTTTCCCACAGATCAACGTGGTTGGTATTTCATATCCCTCTACATTCGGTTCAATGATAACCTGTCTTTTTTCCCCTACGTTCAGTCTGTGTCCACAAATATTCCACATTTCATTTTCCTCCTGGATTAGTAGTTTATCTTGTCAGCCGATAAATCTCCAGCTCAAGCGGATCACCCACTACTGGAGTCATACAGATGACAGGCGATCTCATGTCCTGCCTCCACCTCTCTTAAAACAGGTTTGGTCGCCCTGCATTTTTCCATGCAAAACTCACAACGATTCTGAAATGGGCAACCCTCTGGTACACAAAGCGGGCTTGGCGCTTCAGAATCCGTACCATCAATCGGTTTATTAAAATCCATATTTGGAGAAAAAATAGAATGGATCAGCAGATCTGTATAAGGGTGCATCCTGCCTTTTCCCATCTGTCTGCTCGGAACGATCTCCACGACGTTCCCCAGATACATGATCGCAACACGGTGCGACATATTTTTTACCAGCGCTACGTCATGACAGATAAAAGCAATCGTAATATTTTTCTCTTTCTGAATCCTCGTCAGCAACTGAATGATACTTTTTTGAACGGATACATCCAACGCAGATGTCGCCTCATCACATATCAGCACTTCCGGTTCTAATGCCAGTGCTCTTGCGATCCCCACTCTCTGCCGTTGACCTCCACTAAGCTGGAAAGGGTATCTCTCAATAAAGTCCTCCGGCAGTTCCACCATCCTCATAAGTTCCCTTGCTTTATCATTGACTTGTTTTTTGGATATCACACCAAAATTAAGCAATGGTTCACAGACAATCTTTTTGATCTTCATCTTAGGACTAAATGCTTCAGATGGATCTTGAAATACCATCTGAATATTTCTTCTGTTTTGACGAAGTTTTTCCCCTTTTAACTCTGCTATATTTTTCCCACGGTAAAGGATTTTTCCAGAAGTTGGCTGGTCCAACTGGACCAGCATCTTCACAAATGTACTTTTTCCACATCCACTCTCTCCAGCAATTCCAAGAGTTTCGCCCTGATACATTTTTAAATTTACTTTATCATTTGCCAACAGCCAACGGTTTTCGGATGCCGGAAAAACCCTTGTTACATCCTGCGCCTCTATGATCACATATTTTCCTCCATCAGACATATATCTCACCATCCATTAACGGGATCGCTTCTATCAGACTTTTCGTATATTCATCTGAAGAATGGTTTAAAATCCGGTCTCTGTCTCCTTCCTCAACAATTTTTCCGTCTTTCATCACAACAATACGATCAGACATATAAGCTGCAACACCAATATTATGGGTTACCAGGATGATCCCCATATTATATTGCCTGTGCATTTCCAGCATCTGACGTACGATCTGAGCCTGCGTAGTCACATCCAACGCGCTCGTCGGTTCATCTGCCAAAAGAAGTTTTGGACAAAAGCTCATCGCCATCGCGATCCCCACTCTTTGTCTCATACCGCCGCTCAATTGAAACGGATAGCTTTTCATAATGTTCTCTCCGTCGGGCAGACGAGTCTGTTCCAGCATCTTTACAGCACGATCCCATGCCTCTTTTTTACTGAGTTTTTCATGATATCTAAGATACTCGACAAACTGAGAACCTATCTTTCGTATCGGATTCATCATTGCACCTGAATCCTGAAATATCATAGAGATATCCGTCGCACATAGTTTCTGCATCTGTGCTTCTGTTTTTTGAAGCAAAGATTCTTCATTCAGCAGGATATCACCCGCTGTCACCCTTCCATCACCCGGAAGCAGTCCCAATATCGAACGTATCACGGTCGTTTTTCCACTTCCGCTTTCTCCTACTAGACTGATGATCTCTCCAGGTTTCATATGGAGATTAAAATGTTCTAAGACCACATGATCTTCATATTCAACTGTGATATCCTGTATTTTTAACATTTCAAATAGCTCCCTCTTATTCTGCCGCTTTAATATCTGTATTGACCCAATAGTAATCAGAAGTAGGACAATATGCACCTGTGATGGAATCTGACGCACAAAGGTTGAAATTATAATATCCATAAGTCAGCACAGCCGCATCATCCAAAAGGATCTGCTGAAGCTGGATGACATAGTCTCGTCTTGCCGCGGAATCAAATTCTACCAAAAGCTGTTCATAGATAGCATCATATTCCTCATTGACATAATTTGAATAGTTATCTGAACTTCCAGAATACCAATGGCTCAAAAACTTAGCCGGATCACCGGTAGGCATCGTTACTTCGTTGCTGCTGCAAAGGTCAAATGCACTGTTATTCAGAATTTCTCCATGATTTTCTATAACCTGCACGGTACATTTAAGACCGATAGACTCTAACTGTGTCGCGATCGCCTGGCAGATTAGATCCATCTGACGGTTAGCAGTTGTTTTATAATCAATATTGATCATCTCACCGTCTAATTCACGATATCCATCGCCGTCTGTGTCTGTGATACCAGCTTCATCCAAAACCGCCATCGCTGCTTCTGCATCATAATCAAACTCATAGGTAAGCTGATCATAGCCATAGTCAAAGCTAGAGGAGATAACAGGTGCACCGTAAGTATAGGACTGATTTGTGATCACATCTGCGATCGTCTGTCCGTCAATAGCCATCATCACAGCCTGTCTCAGTGAGTCATTTCCTAAGATGCCTTCTTGATTCACATGTGCATATCCCAATCTGGAGCCAGACACAACATCCAGCATATATTTGTCATCGCCTTCTAACAGCGCACGGTCACCGGAGGAAAGATTGATCGCAATGTCCGCACTTCCATCCTGTAAAGACATTGTTCTAGTGGAAGATTCCCCTACTTTCATTACATTCACATGTTCAAAAGGCACTTCTCCGTCCCAATAATATTCGTTTTTCTTTAACTGAATATCATTGTCTGCGGTAAAACTCTCAAGTACATATGGACCAGTACAGATAGGAGCTTCTAACGTTGTATCCAAACTTTCTGTAGCTTCCGCATCTACGATGAGCATCCACGGGTAAGCAAGGCAGCCTGGCATATCTGGAGTTGGTTTTTCCGTCACGATCGTGATCGTTCCAGCTTCATCATCTGCAGTGATAGAAGTGTAAGTCATATAGACCTGAGGATTGCCAGTTCCTCCATTATCAAGGTCTTCCAGTTCATACAATCTTTCGATGGATTCTTTTACCTTTGTAGCTGTCATATCTACGCCATTTGAGAATTTAATGCCTTCTTTAAGCTTGATCGTCCAAGTCAGATTATCCTCTGCTACTTCCCAGCTCTCTGCCAGCCACGGTTCAAAACTTCCATCCTCCGCAAATTTTACCAGCGTCTCTCCAATCCCCCAACGCACTATAAACCAACTATCCCAGTTAGTTGCTGGTTCCAGTGTCGGTGACATCAGCTCTGTCGCAACATTCAGCGTTGTTTTTGCGCCTTCCTCAGCATATGCCGGAACAGATGCAGCTAAAATTGTCATTCCTAAGAGAAGTGCCATCCTTTTCTTCATATTCGTTTTCTCCTTTGCTTGTCTTTGTTTATTTTTACAAATAAGCTCTTCTACCAAAGTGTGCACCCTTGTGATGAAAGACCCTCTTTGTATTTATCTATTTTTTGTATGTATTTGTTTTTTTGCTCGTATTCGGATTCCCTTTTTCTTGCTCTTCGGATCCAGCATATCTCGTATACTATCTCCTAACAGATTAAATATCGCCACCACTATAAATATGGTAAATCCTGGATAAATTAAAAGCCACGGCGCTGACTGCAGATAATTTCTTCCTTCACTCAACATATATCCCCATTCCGGAGTTGGCGGCTGAACACCAAATCCAAGAAATGACAGAGAAGCTAAAGAAAGCATGATCGTCCCAATATCTGTCGCAGCAGTAATGACCATAGTAGGCAGCGCATTCGGAACAAAATAAGTCCATATCATATATAAATTTTTAGACCCTGTCACACGTGCCGCCGCGATATAATCTCTGTTTTTTATTTTCAATACAAGACTTCGTGACAAACGCGCGTATTTCGTCCAACTGACTGCAACGATCGCGATCATTGCATTTACGAGATTCGGTCCCAGAATACCAGCTATAGCGATCGCTAAGATCAGATCCGGAAATGCGATCATAACATCCGCAACTCGCATGATCACCGCATCCACCGCACCACCGAAAAATCCTGCGATGATGCCCAATGCAGTGCCTGCCACAAAAATGATCACCAATACCACCAAGGTACTTTTTATAGATGTTCTCGCACCGTAAATAATACGTGAAAATAAATCTCGTCCTAAAGTATCTGTTCCAAATATATGCTCCTTGCTTGGCGCTTTTAACGCCTCAGTAAATACCGCTTCCAAAGGATCATGTGTTGCGATCATAGGAGCTGCCGCTGCCGCCACTGCGCAGAGGATTGCTAGCCCCAGAAAAATAAAGAATTTGATATTTTTTCTCACAAAGCTCATATCTATGTTCATCATGACTTCGCCTCCCTGGTTCTAGGATCTAAAAAGCTATAGGAGATATCTACCAAGAGGTTGATCCCCATATAGATCAACGCGATCCACAATACAAATCCCTGTATCAGTGGATAATCGCGTGCAGATACTGCATTCACAGCTAATTGCCCCAGCCCCGGATAGCTAAAGATCAATTCCACGATCGTAGTTCCGCCCAACAAAGACCCAAGTGAAAGTCCTAGCATCGTAACTAGAGGAAGCATCGCATTTGGCAGGACATGACACCACAGGATCACTCCCCAGCCCAATCCCCTAGCTCTTGCCCCGATCACATAATCCTGGTTTAGTTCTTCTAAAACCGCAGTCCGGACCTGTCGGGTATACTTTGCAGTCATAGCAAATGCGAGTGTCACCGCTGGCAATATCATTTTTTTCAGATCAGTTCCACTGGAAATTACCGGAAGAAGATTCAGCTTCAGGGCAAAAATATACTGGAGCATCAAAGCTACCCAAAATCCCGGCATAGAAATCCCCATAAAGTTAACAATACGAACCAGATAATCCACAATTCCATCCTGACGTACTGCGGAAAGGATCCCCAGCGGAATTGAAAATATCAGCATAAGGATCAGCGAAAGCAAACCTAGCTTAAATGTCGGTCCGATCCGTTGTATCAGTAAGTCTGCTACTGGCTGATCTTTCGAAAACGACATACCAAAATCACCTCTCAGGCAGTCCGTGATCCAATTAAAATACTGAACCAAAAACGGTCTGTCCAGTCCCATAGATTTGCGGATACTATCCAACTGCTCCTGAGTCGGTACGATCCCTGCTGCATCATACATCGCAGTCACTGGATCCCCCGGAGCCAGAAACATCAAAAGGAATGTCAAAAAGCTAATCCCCAAAAACACCAGCAGCATTTGAAAAATTCTTCGACCTATCACGTGTTTTTTCATAAATAAAATCCTTTCCTTTATCCCAGGCAGAAAGAGCCCTGTAAGTCTTTGTAATACAGCACAATTTAATGTAATACGTTTTTTAATTATAAGAGTCATGGAAAAATTTAAGATGTAAGACATTTGCGCAACTGATCAGTCGCAAGTCTATTGCCTCCATATTTATAGAACAGAAATGTACAGTGAGTACGTTTGAAGGCAGTTTAACGATTGGAAAAATATTGTTGCTCAAATAAAAAACTGCGACGCTAAAAAGCGCCGCAGCCGTATTCCTGCAACAATATAAATGCCAAGCACAGTCATCCGCTATGCTAACATCATCTACACATCCAGCAGGTCTCCTGACTTATACTCTTGCAGTTTATCTGCAGGCTCTGTTAAAAGTCTTCTCAGAATGTAACATTCCAATGACTGGTTTCCCTATAAACAAAGCCAAGTATTTACAGTGGCGGTAACCGTTCGTGAATCCCACACGATTCCCTATTATCCTTTCCCAATAAAATTCTTCTCAAAAAATCGAAAACTTTATCGAAAGGCACTGAATCTGTTTAAATTTTACTAAATTGTTTATCACAAAGTTTATTTTATGAGACAAGTGTATCATCTATATGTTATTTTGTCAATCAAATTTTTGGTATTCCAAGCTACAAAAAAAGAGACCGAAAATATTTTCCAGTCTCTTTTTTCTTTACATTTTATTTTTACTAAAAATTTACATTAATTAGTACAGTTTCGCACCAGCCGGGATATGGTTGTCTACCATCAGAAGGTGAAGTTTCTCTTCTCCCTCTTCCTCATGGATCGCTGATAACAGCATACCACAAGATTCAATTCCCATCATTGCTCTTGGCGGAAGGTTTGTGATAGCGATCAATGTCTTGCCTACCAGTTCTTCCGGCTCATAGAATGCATGGATACCGCTTAAGATCGTACGGTCTGTGCCAGTTCCGTCATCCAGTGTAAACTGAAGGAGTTTTTTGGATTTCTTCACAGCTTCACATGCTTTTACTTTCACTGCTCTGAAGTCAGATTTGCTGAAAGTCTCAAAGTCAACAGCTTCTTCAAACAGAGGCTCTACTTTTACTTTAGAGAAGTCGATCACTTCTTCAACAACTGCTTCTTTTGATGCTTCTGCGTTTGCAGCATTGTTTGCCTGGTTCTTCGCAGCACCCTGAGATTTCATAGTTGGGAACAGAAGAACGTCACGGATTGCCTGAGAATCTGTCAGCAGCATGCAGAGACGGTCGATTCCGTATCCGATACCACCTGTCGGAGGCATACCGATCTCCAGTGCGTTCAGGAAGTCTTCATCTGTGTGCTCTGCTTCATCATCGCCAGCAGCAGCATTTGCATCCTGTGCAGCGAATCTTTCTCTCTGATCGATCGGGTCGTTCAGCTCAGAATATGCATTACACATTTCCCATGTATTGATGAAAAGCTCGAAACGTTCTACCTTTGTAGGATCGGACGGTTTCTTCTTTGTCAGAGGAGAGATCTCGATCGGATGATCCATGATAAATGTAGGCTGGATCAGCTCTTTCTCGCAGAATTCCTCGAAGAACAGGTTCACGATATCGCCCTTCTTATGACGCTCTTCATATTCTACATGATGTTCGTCAGCCAGTTTCTTAGCTGCTTCATCATCCGGTACCTGGTCAAAGTCAATTCCTGTATATTTCTTGATCGCATCGTTCATGGTCAGACGCTCAAACGGCTTTCCAAGGTCGATCTCAATGCCGTTGTAGGAGATCTTTGTAGAACCGCAAACTTTCTCTGCAAGGTAGCGGAACATAGACTCAGTCAGTTCCATCATGCCTTCATAGTCTGTGTAAGCCTGATACAGCTCCATCAGTGTAAATTCCGGATTGTGACGAGTATCAACACCTTCATTACGGAATACACGTCCGATCTCATAAACTCTCTCAAGTCCACCTACGATCAGTCTCTTTAAGTATAACTCAAGAGAAATACGAAGTTTTACGTCCTCATTGAGCGCATTGTAATGAGTCTCAAATGGTCTTGCAGCAGCTCCACCTGCGTTAGCTACCAGCATAGGAGTCTCCACTTCCATGAAGTCACGGTCTGCCAGGAAGTTACGGATCTCTTTAAGGATCTTAGAACGTTTGATAAATACGTTCTTGCTTTCCTGGTTCATGATAAGGTCTACATATCTCTGACGATAACGCATATCTGTATCTGTCAGTCCGTGGAATTTCTCAGGAAGGATCTGTAAGCTCTTGGAGAGAAGTGTCATCTTCTCTGCGTGGATAGAGATCTCACCTGTTCTTGTTCTGAAAGCAAAACCTTCCAAACCAAAGATATCACCGATATCAGATTTCTTGAAATCTGCATAGGAATCTGCACCGATCGCATCTCTTGCAACGTATACCTGAATGCTTCCCTGAAGATCCTGGATATTGCAGAAAGAAGCTTTACCCATAACACGTTTGAACATCATACGTCCAGCGATAGATACATGGATCAGATTTGCGTCCATGATGCTTCTTCTTTCTTCGTAATCTTTCTTCTGGGCTTCTTTTGCCTGTTCTTCATCCAGACCTGTCACATCCAGTTCCTGACGGTCTTTTAAGAGTTCTTTTTCATGTACTTCGTAAATCTCTTTTACTTCCAGTGAGTGATGTGTCTGGTCAAATTTTGTGATCTCAAATGGATCTTTGCCATTGTTCTGAAGCTCTGCCAGTTTATCACGGCGTACTCTCAGTAACTGATTTAAATCCTGTTCCTGCTTCTTCTGCTCTGCCACTTTGGTTCCTCCTTATAAATAATCATCAAATCATCATCAATAACCACAACGAGGTGCGCGTCATGCTCTGCATGATAAAAATTTCCGCGCACCTCAGTAATCAGCAATCTTAAATATTTCTCTGGATCTCCAGAACTTTATATCTCATGGTTCCAGCCGGCATCTCAACTTCGACTTCTTCACCTTTTTTCTTGCCCATCAGTGCTTTACCAACAGGAGATTCGTTAGAAATCTTTCCTTCAAGGCTGTTTGCCTCTGTAGAACCTACGATCTTCAGCTCGATATCTTCTTCAAACTCAAAATCATGTACTTTTACTTTACATCCAACGCTGATCTTGTCAAGATCTACTTCATCTTCAACGACAACTTCTGCGTTCTTTAAGATCTTCTCAATTTCTTCGATACGCGCTTCGATGTCTCTCTGTTCATCTTTCGCTGCATCATATTCCGCATTCTCGGACAAGTCGCCCTGTTCTCTGGCTTCCTTGATTTTCTCTGCTACTTCTTTTCTCTTTACTACTTTTAAATCATGCAGCTCTTCTTCTAATTTTTTAAGTCCTGCATAAGTTAGTAAGTTTTTCTTTTCTTCCATAATAACCTTACTCCCTTTCACCATCCGGTATCGTCTTTTCTGTGTTCCACACCCCGGACACTACATAGATTTATGATCACTGTTTCATGTTTATCCACAGTAATGTTTATGTGTTCCCTGATACATCATACCTGAAAAAGGGTAGACTTATTCTAGGATATTCACAATTTCTGTATTATACCGAAAAGCACCCCGATTGTCAAGCATACGGGCGCATGGAAAACCTATTCCATTTTCGACAAAAGTTCTTCCAGTGCCTCGTAGCTCTCTATGGTATTGGATGCTCTGCGAAGCCCTGCGCTGTGGCGCATTCCCGCTGTATACCAGGCAACGTGCTTGCGCATCTCACGGATCCCGGTAAACTCTCCTTTCAGGTCGATCTGCTTTCTCGCATGGCGAAGGATCATCTCGCGGATCTCCTCTGCCGACGGCCTCTCCAAAAGCTCTCCTGTATTAAAATAGTGGTTCATTTCTCGAAACAGCCACGGATTTCCCCTGACTGCTCTTCCGATCATCACCGCGTCACAGCCAGTCTCCTTCAAAAGAGCCTCCGCTTTCAGCGGTGAATCCACATCTCCGTTTCCGATCACAGGGATCGTCACAGCTTCCTTCACCTTGCGGATTGTCTCCCAATCTGCAGTGCCGGAATAATACTGCTGCCTTGTCCGCCCATGCACCGCGATCGCAGCCGCACCTGCATCCTCCACACGCTTTGCGATCTCCACGATATCCACAGAAACGTTCTCAAATCCAATACGCACTTTAACCGTGACTGGTTTGCGGATCGCTGAAGATACGCTCTTTACGATCTGCTCGATCAGATCCGGGCTTTTCAGCAAAGCAGAACCTTCCCCGTTGTTTACAACCTTCGGGACCGGACAACCCATATTGATGTCGAGAATGTCAAATTCTCTGTCTTCTATGGATTTCGCGACCTCTGCCATCAGCTCCGGTTCACTGCCAAAAAGCTGCATGGAAACTGGATGCTCACATGGATCGATCTCCATCAGTGAAAATGTATTTTTGTTGCGGAAAGAGATTGCCTTTGCACTGATCATTTCCATACAGATCAGCCCAGCTCCCTGTTCCTTGCACAAGGTACGAAACGGCAGATCCGTCACACCTGCCATCGGCGCAAGGACAAACGGATTTTCAATCTGTACGTTTCCTATCTTCCACTGCATCTGCATGATCTACTCCTCACTGCTCTGTGTTTTCTTCAGTTCTTCTTCCGGGATATCTCCCAGGAAAAATACCTTATAATACATTTCCAAAGATTCCAACAGTTCTCTTTTATCCTGCTGGATCTGTTTGATCTTTAAGGCACTGCCGATCTCATCATAGCGGGCATCCGCTTCCAGTGCCTCCGTCTTAAACCGCAGCTTTCCGTCTTCATCAAATTCCAGAGTCAGGATCCCTCCAATATCCTCTGTATAAAGAACACACATGATCTGCAGTTCTTTTTTTACATGATCCGGAAGTGTGTTAAAGTCCGGGTTAAAATAAAATTTCTGCTCATAGGCACTTGCGCCGCAGAGTGTAATATTTTCCTGATACATCTTTTTCCTCCTAAAAAATCCTTCGCTCTGGATACCTTTCCAAGCAGCATCGTTTCAACATCTTTTTTACTTCACTGGCATTTTACAACCTATTCGCTTCGCAGACAACTGTTTCATGTGAACTACTCCGACTTATAGAAGTCGGAGCTTCTTGCTTAAACATAACTGTATAATCCGCGCACAGAAACTTCTCCTGCGCCAACTTTCACGATCTTCTTGCCCTCGCTGCCTGTTTTATCCAAAAGAAGTTCCGCCTTATTCTGGCAAATACTCTCTTCTGCGCATTCCACCAATAGCTCTCCATCTTTATCGATCCCTCTGCAGATTCCCTCAAAGCTTCTGTCTGCATCCAGCACTCTCACAGGCTGCCCGAAGTTTGCCAGGATCTTTTGGTAGTCCTCCTGGAGCAAGGTAAGATCACAGGTCTCCACAAATTTCTCATAGTTTCTCTCAAAGTGCTTCATCACAAGTGCGATCACCTGTGTTCGATCATAAGTCTGGCTCTCTTTACTCTCCAAAAACAAAGAGGTAGCCTTATCCTGCAGTTCCCCTGGAAAATCTACCGTATTGACATTGATCCCCACGCCGATCAGAACGTAGTTGATCTTTACGCCATTCGTTCCCATCTCTGTGAGTATCCCACATATCTTTTTTCGCGAAAGCACTACATCATTCGGCCACTTAATGCTCGCCTCATATCCAAGTTCCTCTACAGCCTGCGCCACAGACAATCCCATGACCAGCGTCAGCATGGAGGCATATCTTGGCTCAAACTCCGGTCGAAGAAGAAGCGTCATCATGATCGAGCTTCCCTCCGGCGATTCCCATTTCCTGTCAAAACGTCCTCTGCCTGCTGTCTGAAATTCCGCAACTGCCAAAGTCCCATGCGGCGCGTCTTCTTTTGCAAGTCTTTTGATCCATGCATTTGTAGAATCCGTTTCTCTTGCAAAATGGACGGTTTTGCCCGCCCATTTTGTATGTATCGCCTGTGAAATTGTTTCCTCGTTATAGCAATTATGATCCCATAACATTATTTGTTCTCCGGCTCTCCTAAAGTTGCCACCATAACTGCCTTGATGGTATGCATACGGTTTTCTGCCTCGTCGAATACTTTGGACTGCTCAGATTCAAACACTTCATGTGTCACTTCCATCTCAGTCAGGTTGAATTTCTCTCCCATTTCCTTACCGATCTTTGTCTTCAGATCATGGAATGCTGGCAGACAGTGAAGGAAGATCGCTTTCTCTCCTGCGTTCTGCATCACTTCTTTGGTAACTTTATAAGGACTCAACTCCTGGATCCTTTCTGTCCATACTTCATCTGGCTCTCCCATGGAAACCCATACGTCTGTGTAGATCACATCTGCGTCCTTTGTTCCAGCCTGAACGTCCTCTGTGAGAGTGATGCTTCCGCCGGATGCTTTTGCATATTCTTCGCACTCAGCTACAAGCTCTGCATTCGGGAAATATTTCTTAGTTGTGCAGGCTACAAAGTGCATACCCAGTTTCGCGCAGGCGATCATCAGGGAATTTCCCATATTGTAGCGGGCATCTCCCATGTACACTAGCTTGCGTCCCTTTAAATCTCCGAAATGCTCACGGATCGTCAGCATATCTGCGATCATCTGTGTCGGATGATATTCATTTGTCAGACCATTCCATACTGGAACACCTGCATATTTTGCAAGTTCTTCCACGATCTCCTGTCCATATCCACGGTATTCGATACCGTCAAACATTCTTCCGAGAACTCTGGCAGTATCTGCAATGCTCTCTTTCTTACCGATCTGAGAGCTTGACGGATCTAAATATGTGCTTCCCATTCCAAGGTCATGAGCTGCGATCTCGAAAGAGCAACGAGTTCTGGTACTTGTTTTCTCAAAGATCAGCGCAATATTTTTGCCCTTATAATACTCGTGAAGCTCTCCTGCTTTTTTCTTTGCCTTCAGTTCTGCGGACAGATCGATCAGATATGTGATCTCCTCCGGTGTAAAGTCTTTCAGTGTCAGAAAATTTCTTCCTTTTAAGTTCATAGCATTTTTCTCCTGTCTCGTAATCTGCTTTTCCTTACTTTTCAATATTGCTGTCTGTCACAATTTCTTTCAGCGAGCTCGCCAGACCAGCAATTCCCTGTATATCAGACGGAATAATGATCTTCGTCGCTTTTCCGTCTGCTGCCTTGGCAAAAGCCTCCAGACTTTTCATCGTGAGGACTGCTTCATCTGCGCCAGCTTCTCGGATCATGCGGATACCTTCCGCATTGGCACTCTGCACTTTCAAAACTGCCTCTGCCTGACCCTCTGCTTCCTTTATCATACGCTCTTTCTGCGCTTCCGCGCGAAGAATCGCGGCCTGTTTCTCAGCTTCCGCATCCAAAATCGCTGATTGCTTTTTACCTTCTGCCACAAGGATCGTAGACTTCTTCTGACCCTCTGCGCGAAGGATCGCTTCTCGGCGCTCACGCTCCGCTTTCATCTGTTTCTCCATCGCATCCTGGATCGCTTCCGGTGGAATGATATTCTTTAACTCTACACGGTTCACTTTGATACCCCATGGGTCTGTCGCTTCGTCCAAAGATGCTCTCATCTGGGTGTTGATCGTTTCACGGGAAGTAAGCGTCTCATCCAGCTCCATATCACCGATGATATTTCTCAGTGTCGTTGCGGACAGATTCTCGATCGCCATGATCGGATTCTCTACACCGTAGGTATACAGCTTCGGATCTGTGATCTGGAAAAATACGACCGTATCGATCTGCATCGTTACATTATCCTTTGTGATAACCGGCTGCGGTGGAAAATCCACAACCTGTTCTTTCAGATTTACTTTCTTTGCTACACGCTCAATAAATGGCAGTTTGAAGTGGATCCCTGTGTTCCAGGTTGCCTGATAAGCCCCCAGACGCTCCAGAATAACTGCATATGCCTGCGGTACAATACGCACACAAGATACAAATACCCACAGTGCGATGATAAAGATCACTATCAAAAAAATCGCGCCCATCACAAATCCTCCTTATTCTTTTTCTACTATCAATTTGACACCGCGTATCTCTTTGATCGTCACGACAGTGTCTTTGCTGATCTTTTCTCCGTCATCGGCAGACCGCGCGGTCCACTCGATGTCATTGATACGGACCTGGCCACTCTGTGCCAGATTGTCAATGTCCTTGATCACAACTGCTTTTTTGCCGATCAGACTATTGGCATTCGTCTGTAAGGTTTCTTTGTTCAAAACCTTCACTGCCAGTGGTCTGGTAAAGATCAAAAGCACCAGCGAGACACACAGAAACACCAATATCTGCGCCGTCAGACTCACACCCACATAGCATACGATCGACGCAGCCAAAGCTCCGCCTGCAAACCATATAGTCGTAAGTCCTGCTGTGACCGCCTCTACGATCAGCAATACAGCGAGAATTCCCAACCAGATCAAAGGCTGCATGAAACTCCCCCTTTCTTTTTTAGCTGCTCACACCTGCGCTGTCACTACAGATCTCAGGTCAAATGATCTGCCTGCAAAAATCTGTCACTGACGTCTCTGGCGTGCAGCTTCATACATCAGGATCCCAGATGCCATCGCGGCATTCAAAGATTCCACTTTTCCGCACATCGGAATCCGGATCAAACAGTCTGCGCTGTCTGAGGCTTCCTCTGTAAGACCTTTCCCTTCATTTCCGATCAAAAATGCACTTCCGCCTGTATAAGATTCCTGATCGTAAGCGTTTTTGCCTTTCAGATGAGCCGCAAATGTACGGATGTTTCGCTCCCTCAGCTCCTGCGTCAATGATACCACATTTTCCACATATAGAAAAGGCATTCTATAAATGGAACCCATGGTGGAACGTATCACTTTCGGGTTTGTGATGTCCACACAAGTCTTGGTCAAAAGAACTCCGCTGACACCGGCTCCCTCCCCTGTTCTAAAGATCGTTCCTGCATTTCCAGGGTCCTGCAGATCCTCAAGGATCATGACAAGTGGATTTTCTCCTCCCAGGATTTCTTCCATCGTATAGGAAGGTTTTTTCAGAACGGTAAGGATCCCCTGCGGAGTCTGTGTATCGCTCATCTGTCTAAATACAGGATCCGTCACAACCTCATGAGGCAAAGCCTCCACCTGTTCCATCAACTGCGTATCTGCAGTCAAAGTCTCTGAGACATAGACTTTCGAGATCCACTCTCTCGGTGCTTCCCCGAACATTTTCTTTCCTTCTGCAACAAAAAGCCCTTGCTCTCTGCGGGCTTTTGTCTTCTGATTTAACTGTATGATATTTTTTACCTGTCCATTATTCACACTGGTGATCATATAATATCCTCAACCTTCGGAGACCTTATTCAGACCGCCGTTTTTTATCGCTTTTCTTTCGTTTCCTAAATCATTGTTTCCCGACTGCTCTGCCAACGTAACTTTCGTGCCAAAACACCGTTTTCTCGTAACAAGACCTCATTTCCTTGTAATAAAACACGTTTTTCACATATAAAGTACGCATTATAGGACTTTTCTTATTCGTCGGGTTCTTATAGAGCGTTTGGCTTATATTTTGCTCTATAAATATATTTTTCCCTATAAAAAGAATACTGCCCGGAAAAATCAACCCTGAAACTCCAAGGACAATAATCTGAGCAGTATTTAGTGATGCAGTTTTTTCAACTGCATTCACTGTTTATCTGTTATGAAATTATCGTTTGTTTTTGTCATAATTGTGAGAAAGTGACTGACATACTTCCCACTGGTACTCAGAAATGCCTTTCTGCATTGCGAGTGCTTCATTGATGTCAAAGTCTACATATTCACCGTGACGATATCCAACTACACGGCAGCTCTTGCCTGCGATCAGAAGGTCAACTGCCATCGCTCCCATCATAGATGCATATACACGGTCTTTACATGTCGGGCTTCCGCCACGCTGCATGTGTCCAAGGATAGTCGCACGTGTCTCGATACCTGTAGCAGCTTCGATACGTTTTGCCATAGCCTCAGAATGACCAATACCTTCTGCGTTGATGATAATGTGATGTTTTTTGCCTTTTTTACGGCTTTCAATGATGTTGTTGATCAGCTTCTGCTCATCATAGTCATATTTTTCTGGAATCAGAACGTCCTCTGCACCGTTTGCGATACCGCACCACAGAGCAAGATATCCTGCTCCACGTCCCATAACCTCGATGATACTGCATCTTTCATGGGAAGTAGAAGTATCACGTACTTTGTCGATCGCTTCCATTGCTGTATTTACAGCTGTGTCAAATCCGATGGTGTACTCTGTACAAGAAATGTCAAGGTCGATCGTTCCTGGGATACCGATTGTATTGATGCCAAGGTTTGCCAGCTTCTGAGCTCCTGCGAAAGAACCGTCTCCACCGATAACAACGAGGCCATCGATTCCATGTTTCTTACAGATCTCAGCTCCGCGCTTCTGTCCTTCTGCTGTACGGAATTCTGCGCAGCGTGCTGTATAAAGGACAGTACCACCTCTTTCGATCGTATCAGAAACATCCTTTGCACTCATGTCGATGATCTCTTCGTTGAGCAGACCGTTATATCCTTTGAGGATACCTTTTACATTAAGTCCGCTGCTAAGTCCTCTCCTGACAACCGCACGGATCGCAGCATTCATTCCAGGTGCGTCACCACCGCTGGTCAGGACACCAATGGTTTTTATCTTGTTCTCTGCCATTTTTTCTTCCTCCATCTTATGAAAAATCTATCTCATTTTTACTATACACATATTCGGATATTAGTTTAGCGCATTTTTATAAGTTTTTCAATCCTTTTTCTACTACCTTAACGTTGGTTTGACCATATTTTTCATACATGTAGTTCATCCACGCATCCTTAATCTGCACATGGTAGCCAACAGGCAGCTTTTTGATCGCTTTTACATCCTTCAGATAGATCACAACTGCATTATTTCCCGGTGACTGGCGAAGATCTGCGAGAAGTTCCTGCGAGCGCATTCCATAAGAGTCCTTGTTATCGAACTGTATCCAAACTTCTCTAGGCATATCCTCAAACAGTCGGATTTTTTCCAGGATCAGCTTACTTGCTCTGTCGTCGTCCGCAGATACACGTCCCTGGATAAATACTCTGGCATCTTCGTTCAGCAGACTCTGACTTTTTTCGTAGTCCCTCGGAAATACTACGACCTCCACGGTTCCCACGAGATCTTCCACTGTCAAAAATGCCATGACTTTATTATTCTTTGTATATTTGATCGTTTTATCCGCGATCATTCCACCGATGATAACTTTCTGTCCATCGACCACTTTCGGGAGGTTGGTCTCATCATCCTGTTGGAAATCTGTAGTCTTTGCAGAAATTGTTTTTTCCATCATTGCCTGATAGTTTTCCAGCGGATGTCCACTCAGGTAGATTCCCAGAACTTCTTTTTCATATCCAAGAAGTTCCTCTTTATCAAATTCACCAACATTTGGCATACGGATCTCAAAGTCTTTTTTCTCTTCTTCACTGACCAGATCAAACAGACTGAGCTGTCCTGCCATCGAGTGTTTTCGTTCCTGACTGATACTGTCCGAAATCTGCTGGTATACAAGCATTTTCTGGTGTCGATTTCCATCCAGACAATCCAGTGCTCCTGCTTTGATAAAATTTTCTACTGCACGTTTATTCATCTGTTCTGTGTTTCGTTCCATGAAATCTTTAAGGGAACGATATGCACCGTTGTTCTCTCGTTCCTGCACCAGATTTTCGATCACCGGACGACCCACACTTTTGATCGCAGACAGACCATATCGGATCGCTCCATGATCCACAGAAAATCCATACATTCCGCTGTTGATATCCGGCGGCAGGATCTTGATCCCCATCTGCCTGCAGACTAAAATATACTCTGCAACTTTTGTCGGGAAATCGATCACAGAAGTCATAAGCGCAGCCATAAATTCCACTGGATAATAGTATTTTAAGTATGCCGTCTGGTAAGAAACCACCGCGTAAGCCGCTGCATGGGATAGCAATAGGTAAGGCTTTGTTTAACCTAAATTTTAAGATTTAGGCAACTCTACCTTTTCCCCTGCTCCACACCGTACATGCACCTTTCAGCGCATACGGCGTTCCATCGATTTTAAAATTAAACCAACATAATTGATGCTACGACGTGTAAATATGTTGATATAGGAATTAATAAATCACCTTTTTGAAGATTTTATTACTTGTTATTCTTTCTAGAATTTCACTTAGTTTATGCTACTATCGGTTTTCTGTTTGCCATTTTTCTCAATTTGTTGACTCTTTCTAGTTCAAAAGTTGTTAGTTTTGTGATTTCCAAATATTTTTCTATAGTTTTCTTGCCTTTGGCATGTATGAGCTTATGAACTGTGTCTAACACTAGTGTTAGATTTGCATATTCATCTCCTCCACCTGATTCTTTTGGTACTTTGTGATGACAATGAATTTCTTCCGTTGTTTGGAATATTCTTTGTGTAACTGCACATTTCCCCATTTGAGCTGAAAACAAAGATAATTTGTTATCGTTGAACTCTATGCTTTGATTTTGATTTGTATTCTTCATTAGTTCGGTTAGCAACTTTTTGTTTATAGTTAAAGAATTATGCATTCCCTTTCTACCTTCCACTGTATATGCACAGACTCTTTCGAGTTTAGATATTGGTGGATGTGGTTTTGCGTATCCTATTGGATATATTGGTTCTCCACTTGATTTCATATATCGCATCTGTTTTGATGCTCCATACGTTTTAAATTCAAATGTTGTTAATTCTCTTCCTTTTTTACAAAGTTTACTTTTCCTACTGTTTTTAGTATGAAATCTACTTTTTGCAACTATGTTTATTCTATGTTGCACTATCCTAAAATCTTTGCATATGTCTGTTGCTATGTTGTAATACCCTTGTATACCTAATACCATAGCGTTATATCTTCGCACTACGGACATTTCGTGTTGTTTGTTTTTAACATGTGGTATTTTAGCAAACTGCCATTTGAGTTCTTTTATTACTTTTTCTAGTTTTTTGTCACTTATATGAGATTTGACTTTCCAGCCATTACCTTTTTGATACAGTTTAAGTTTGAAACCTAAGAACTCCATGTATTCTCTTCTAACATTTACTATTCTTGTTTTCTCTTGCGATACTTCCAATTTGAGTCTTGTTTCCAACCATTGAGTTATAGCTTCTTTACTACGAACTGCGTCTTCATATGTTCTACAAAAAATACGAAAATCGTCTGCATATCTTATGATATACATTTCTTTAAGGTTGGTCTGTCTCATTTTAAGGTAAGCATTAGATTTTATTAACTTTCCACTTTTGTTTATGGGAAGTTTGAAGTTATTTATTATAGGATTGTTTAACCATTGACTATCAATCCAGTGGTCTAGTTCATTCAGTACTAAGTTTGCTAATATTGGTGATATTATTCCTCCTTGCGGTGTTCCCTTTTGTGGGAAGTAAATATCTCCATTTGGCATTTTTACTGGCGCCTTGAGTATTCTTTTTATGATAAAAATAAGTTTTTTATCTTGAATTCCCATTGCCCATATTTGCTTTATTAGCTTTGAGTGATTTACATTATCAAAGAAGCCTTTGATATCAAACTCTATTACATATCCAAGTTTAGACCTTTGCATCAATCGATGTGTTTCTGCTATTGCATGTTCTGTACATCTATTGGGTCTAAACCCGTAGCTGTTGTTTGAGAATTTAGCTTCACATATTGGTTCAATTACTTGTTTTATGCACTGTTGAACTATTCTATCCCATATACATGGTATTCCAAGTGGCCTTGTTGAACCATTTGGTTTTGGTATATCCTTTCTCCTAACTGGCTTAGGTCTGTATCCATGGGCACTTCCAATCATGATAAATCTTACTTTTTCCACTACCTCATCGGGTGTGAGTTTTGATACATCTTTCATGGTAAGTTTATCTGACCCTGGTGTTTGGCTTCCTTTATTGGATTTTATATTTCTATAGGCCAACAATATGTTTTCCCTTGCTAGAATATCATCCATTAGGTTTGTGAATTTTTCACCATTTTGACTCCTTTGATATAGGCTATCTAATTTGCCTTGTAAGTCGTAGTACTCTAAGTGTCTTATACTATCTATAACATTTGGTTTGTTATCTTTCTTTGTAGGCACAAGGCATCACCTCCTCTTTTCAGATTGAGTGACTTTTTGGTCTTACTCGAAATCCTTGTTATAGATTTATTATTCCTATTATTTTAAAAACGACTTGTGGCCATTCCTCCATCCCCATTACAGAGACTTCTTAGGTGCGACCACTACTTTTCAGCACCAGTTCGATTGCTTATTATTCTTCGTCAATCTATATTCCTGATGGAATATCTGATACCTTTCCTCGTTCCGATAATTCTATCTTTACATTTATACCCTTAGGTGCCTAGCTCTGCTCCTGTTAGCTTGATAGGACCCGCCGACTTTTGTCTTCGCCCTATATGGTATTTCATAACAAATATTTTTACTCTACCACACTAACGATGCTTCTGCATCCCTATGAGTTTCCCCATAGGCTTCATATAGTTGCTTAAATTCGCTGGTTTGTCAGCCGTGTAGGTGCCACGGCATTCTCACCATAGATATTTTATAGACCCCCGACATATCACAAACCATGCCTTTCATAATCACTTCGCACGGGCGGGCTCTAGCCTCTTTTGTACCAATGTTACTAGCGATTACTACTTAGTTTAGGTCGGCTTCTGCCGTCTTCACCGAACTCCTAACCCCTAGTGTTTCCACTTATGACGCTAGTCGGAGTCTCAGGGGTGATGTTTCAAGGCGTTGCCCTATCATTCCATCACTCGAATTATCAGTTCTCCTAATAGAGAGTTTCAAGATTCTTGGTCTTGACTTTTCCACTAGTGCTACCTCTTTGTTTATTTAAAGGTAGAACGAGTCGAACACTTATTAAAGGCATACTTGGCAAAATCCGTCATTTCATCATAGATCTTATTCGCTATTTTCTCCGAAATTCCATTTGCAATGCATCCCGGAACTCCCTCCGCTTCATTTCCGTAAACGAAGTTCTGGCGTTCCTTTTCCATGACAGCTGCTTTCTTTTTGGACATCGCACGGCGCACCAAATCACTTCGCCCAAGTGTGTATCCAGCCAAACTCCGCACGATCTGCATAACTTGCTCTTGATACACAATACATCCGTAAGTTGGCTGTAAGATCGGCTCTAATTGAGGGCA
>CAZSTD010000018.1:0-22488 GCA_964609645.1 uncultured Blautia sp. | reverse complement strand
ATCAGCTAAAGGAGCAGCTTTTTCGTGTTCTGAGATCTCCGCGTGAGCTCGAACACGTTTTTTTGGAGATGCTGGGTGCGCCGGATCTAAATGAATTTCTTTCCAGGTTTACCTGCAGCTCCTGTGGAAAACGCTGCCTGCTGGCATCTCCGTCCTGCTTTGTGGGAAATGGACGGCAGGAATCTGCGGTTGGGATCTATCAGGAAATGTATCCGGAAGTGGAGATTTGAAATAAAAAATATTAGAACATTAAGAAAGGCGCCCGTTTTCACGGACGCCTTTTGAAGTATTTATTTTATTTATTCTGCATCTTCAACAACTGCGAGTTCTGTTGTCTGAGTGCCTTCTTCGATCAGGCATGCTGCAGTGTCTAATGTTGTTTCAAGACCGTCTGCGTCTCTGCGTGCTCTGAGTGCTTCGATCGCGCTTTCGTTGTCAACCGGAGCTTCGTCTAAAGCTACTAATGGTGTCAGATCTTTGAAGATAGAATCGATGCCTTCATAGCTGAGTGTTGCACAGTATTCGTTTACTGCTACATTGTATGTTGTTGTGTTATCGTTTACGTCGATCACTTTGCCGTCATCGGTAACGATAGAAGTAACTTTGATGTTTGCGCCGTCTCTTTCGAATGTTACAGAGATTCCGGAGAACTGATCACCGAAGTTTGTGTAATCGTAGATGATCTCGTTGGAATCTTCGGATTCGAAGTGGATCGCATTTTCAATCTGCTGTGCCATCTGCTGACCTGTGATCGCATAAGTAAGGATGCGGTTTCCGAATGGGCTGATAGTGTAAACGTCTGCAACTGTGATGTCTCTTGTCTCAGCGCCGTTTTCTTTTACGAGGTCTGTACGGATTCCACCGCTGTTTGCAAATGCAGCAACTGTGTCATATTCTTTGGTCGCTTCTCTCATAAGTCCTGTCAGCCATTTTCCTGCAGAGCTTGTAACGATACCACCGTCTAATACATCTTTTGTGATGTCTTCTTCTACAGTAGCGAGAACTTCATACATATTTTCTTTAACAGCATCCCATGCTTCCTGGCTGATCGCTACGATCTCTTCGTCTAAGTTTGTGTTTGCGCCATCCTGATAGAAGAGGTGAGAGTTATCTTCCTGAGATGTGATCCATGTGTATTCCGGATTGATCACGTCAACTTCTTTTGTTTCTGGGTTAACCTTGATCTCTGCTGTTGCATATCCCTGTGCTTTCGCATTTCCCTGGATATAATCTACGCCGTTTGTTGCTGTTCCGCATGTGATCGTATGTGTGTGTCCACCGCATACTAAATCTACAAGATCAGCATCTACTTCTTCTGCAAGTGTATCTGGTGCGCCGTGTGTGAGGACGATCATAACATCTGGTTTTTCAGTTTCTTCTACCTCTGCGACCAGTGCATTTAAGTGATCGATATCATCACTGACTTCGTAAGGTGCGATCTGAGAAGCTTTGATATCAGAAGTATATTCGTCTGTCCATCCTACGACTGCTACTGTGTAATCACCTTTTTCAAGAACAACATAATCTTTGGTGAAATCTACACGGTCAGTAGTTCCGGCATTGTATAAGTTGGCCATAACTACCGGGATCTCAGAGTCAACAGCGCCGGTTGCATTTGTCTCATAAGCGGACATAGTTCCGTCATGATCTGCTGCATATGCAGTTACGTCCCAGTCAAATTCGTGATTTCCAAGACCTAATGCGTCATATCCCATAACATCAAATGCTGCGCGGATATAATTGCCGTAGGTTAAGTTGGAGTGAGGAGTGCTCTGGTAGATATCGCCGCTGTCAAGAAGGATGACATTTTCTTCGCCTGCTTCTTCACGTGCCAGGTTTACGATATTTGCGATATATGCCAGTCTGTATTGGAAGCTTTCTTCTTTGTAAGTGGAAACGTCTGTGATGTAGCCATGCACATCAGTGGTCTCGAATACTTTCAGGGTATCCCAGCCTGTGTAATCTTTCTCTGTGCTGCTGTCCGCTTCTGCCATAACTGGAACACCAGATGAGAGTACCAGTGATACGCCCAGGATCGGAGCAACGATTGTTTTTCCAAAATGTTTGTTTTTCATAAGTATTCCTCCTGTCTGAAATAGTGTATTCCGGATTATCGCATGTTTTTAAGAAGATGGATAGGACGGGAGTCTGTTTTTGAAATATAAATTTATTTTTTGTATAATTTTGAAAATATTTCAACTTCATTTTTGTATAGAATGCACAATAAAAAGACTGCGCGATGTGAGCAAGTGTTGTATCAGATGGACAAAAGCCGTGATTCTGTGCTTGAGGCGTAAATGGATTCATGGTATCATTGAGTTAAAGCAAAAGGAGATATGGTATAGGAGGTGATACGGATATGGAATTATATCATGCAAGTAAAACAATAGTAAGATATCCTGAGATAAGAAAAGCGAAATATACAAAAGATTTTTCTTGGGGATTTTACTGTACCAATCATATGCAACAAGCCGTTCGATGGGCAAATCGTGGGATAGGTGAACCGATAATTAATTATTATAATTATGAACCAAATGATGAATTAAAAATATTAAGATTTCCACAAATATCAGATGAATGGTTAGATTTTATTGCAGAGTGTAGAGCTGGAAAAATACACACATATGATATTGTGGAAGGACCAATGGCAAATGATACGGTGTGGAACTACGTAAATGATTTTTTAACAGGGAGAATTAATCGAAAGCAATTTTGGGCGTTGGCAGAATTTAAGCATCCAACACATCAGATTAGTTTCCACACATTGTCAGCACTTGATTGTTTGACTTTTATAAAAAGTGAGGTAGTTTATGACAGATAAGGAACGAAATGACTATTTTTATGTATGTTCACTGGTGGAATACATTGCAAGAGAAACTCAAAATGCTCGTGGAACTATCGTAAAAACACTTGGCGAAGAAGGGATAAAAAAACTTCTGTATGACGCAGAAGTAAATCATTGTCTGAGTTTTGAGCAAGTCAGCGATGAGATTATTGCTGATTATGGAATTAAATTGGGAAATTTTGATACTATTTCTGACTGTAAATATGTGGTTCCAAGTTACCTTGATATAGGTAAACTCTATAGTATCATGATAGAAGATTGCGCGAAGTCTGGAGAAGAAGTACAGGAATTGATGAATATTTTTAGTTCTTTTATTAGCGATAAGATATCGGATTTTAGTACAGATTTGTATTACCAAAATCCCGATTATCTTGAATGTTCTTACAGGGAAGGCAGATTGTTAGATTGAAAATAGAAAAAAATAAGAAAAGATGAGAGCCTAATAGCAGTGTCACTAAAAAGGCTCTTATTTTTTATGCAGGGAGTGGATAGAAGCATATTTGGCAGGCTGTGTGTTTAGATACAGTTTAGTTTTTGGGTTTATGATAGGGGTGTATTTATGATATTATGGAGATACGAAAAGCATGCCGAACGAAATCCGGGTGGCAGATAAGACAAGGAAAGCTCTTGGTGTGTGGATTGGCATGTGTAAGTAGGTGAAAGGGAGAAAGAAATGTTTCATATTTTAGTGGCAGATGATGATAAAAATACGAGAAGGCTGTTTAAAGCAGTTTTGGAGAGTGAAAATTATCAGGTGTATACTGCGTGTGATGGAAGGGAAGCACTGGAGATTTTGGACCGGGAACATATTGATCTGGTGGTACTTGATATTATGATGCCGGAGATGGACGGGTATGAATTTACGAAGACTTTGAGGGAAACGCAAAACACACTTCCGATCTTGATGGTCTCTGCAAAGCAGCTTCCGACAGACAAAAAAAGAGGATTTTTAGTGGGAACAGATGACTATATGACGAAGCCTGTGGATGAGGAGGAGATGCTTTTGCGGATCAAGGCACTTCTTCGCAGGGCCAGGATCGTCAATGAGCGCAAGATAGAGATCGGGGAGGTGGTGCTCGATTACGATGCTCTTACTGTGACAAAGGGAGATCAGGTGGTAGAGCTTCCGCAGAAAGAATTTATGCTTCTGTATAAACTGTTGTCCTATCCGGGCAAAATATTTACGCGTATCCAGCTCATGGACGAGATCTGGGGTGTGAGCAGCGGCACAGGCTGGGAGACAGTTACCGTTCATATCGGGCGTTTGCGAAAAAAGTTTGAGGACTGGGAAGAATTTAAGATCGAATCTGTCCGGGGACTTGGATATAAGGCGGTAAAAAAGCATGAGTAAGGCTAAAACGCGCAAGTGTAAGGCGGTTCTGACTTTGTCTGCGATCTTATATTTTTTTACGGCTTTGCTGGCTGCTCTTGTGATCTCTTTTATAGGGGTTTCGCTGCTGGTTTCCTTTGAAAAGATCCCTATGACTGTGGATGGCCGTCCAAGCCCGAAGTATGTTTTGATCGTTATGTCGCTGATCAGTCTTGGCGTAGGGGTGCTGATCATTGGCATCAGCAGTCATATGGTGTCCAAGCACATCAATCGGATCATCGTACAGATGAACCGGCTGGCATCGGGAGATTTTAAAGCAAGGCTGAGTTTTGCAAGGCCGCTGAGCTTGCATCCTACCTTTCGGGAGATTGAGAACAGCTTTAATCTTATGGCGCAGGAATTGGAGCATACAGAAGTGCTCAGAAATGATTTTATCAACAATTTTTCACATGAATTTAAAACACCGATCGTGTCGATCGCGGGATTTGCAAAGCTGTTGAAATACGGAAAGCTGACAGAGGAGCAACGGATCGAATATCTGGATGTGATCGAGGAGGAGTCTATCCGGCTGTCCGTGATGGCAACCAATGTCCTGAATATGTCGAAGGTGGAAAACCAGATGATACTGACGGACCTTTCCAGGTTTAATCTGTCAGAACAGATTCGTGCCAGTGTGCTTCTTTTAGAGAAGTCCTGGACAAAGAAAAACATAGAGTTCAGTTTGGAATTTGACGAGCATGAGGTAAATGCGAACGAGGAATTGCTAAAACAGGTCTGGATCAATCTGCTGGACAATGCGGTGAAATTTTCCCCGGAATATGGTTTGATCGTGGTGAGGATCGTGGATGGCAGGGAGTATTATCATGTCACGGTTGCCAATTCCGGATGTGAGATCCCCAAGGAAAAACGGGAAAAGATATTTGATAAGTTTTATCAGGCGGATGAGTCGCGCGCCTCAGAGGGGAACGGGATCGGTCTTGCGATCGTGAAAAAAGTGGCGGAACTGCACTGCGGAGAGGTTTGGGTAGATTGCGAAAATGGGATCACTGCCTTTCATATAAAACTGCCGAAGGACTCACAGAGGATGGCTGAAAAATATGCTTAATAAGCAAAGATTGTTTAGTTTGAGTTTATTTTTTGGTGATAAGATGCGAAAAAAAGGAAAGGAGCATTTCAATGCTGGAACTTAAAAATATAAAAAAGATATATCCGGCAGGCGGAGATAACGTTGAAGCGTTAAAAGGGATCGATCTGCAGTTTCGCTCGTGTGAATTTGTGTCGATCCTGGGGCCGTCTGGCTGCGGCAAGACGACCATGCTGAACATCATTGGAGGATTGGATCACTACACGGAAGGTGATCTTGTGATAAATGGGCGGTCTACGAAAGATTTTAAAGACCGTGATTGGGACTCTTACCGAAACCATTCGATCGGGTTTGTCTTTCAGAGTTATAACCTGATCCCGCATCAGAGTGTTCTGCAGAATGTGGAGCTGGCGCTGAGCCTTTCGGGTGTTTCCAAGGAGGAGAGACGAGAGCGTGCAAAGAAAGCTCTGGTTGAGGTTGGACTTGGAAATCAGCTAAAGAAAAAACCATCGGAGATGTCCGGCGGTCAGATGCAGCGAGTGGCGATCGCGCGTGCGCTAGTAAATAATCCGGATATCATTCTCGCGGATGAGCCGACCGGAGCACTGGATACAGAGACCAGCGTGCAGGTTATGGAAATCCTTAAAAAAGTGGCGAAAGACCGTCTGGTGATCATGGTAACACATAACCCGGAGCTGGCGGAGAAATATTCGACAAGGATCATCCGCATGTTGGACGGAGAGATCTTAGATGACACGATGCCATTGGATCGTGCAGAGGTGGAGGCAGAGATCCAGAAGGTCCTTTGCGTAAATAAGCGGGAAGAACATGCGAAAAAACCGTCCATGTCCCTTGGTACTTCGTTTGGACTTTCACTAAAGAACCTGATGTCCAAGAGAGGAAGAACGATCCTGACTTCTTTTGCGGGTAGTATTGGGATCATTGGTATTGCGCTGATCTTAGCGGTATCGCAGGGGATGACGACTTATATCAATACCATTCAGGAAGACACGCTTTCTTCTTACCCACTAACTCTGGAAGCACAGCATATGGATATGACGACGCTTTTGGAGACTTTTATTGACAATGCGCAGTCAGGCTCTGAGCATGACAACGATGCAGTGTATCAAAAGGGTATGATCTACAAGATGCTCAATTCTTTAAATTCTATGGAGACGAAGGAAAATGACCTGAATGCCTTCAAGGATTACATTGAGAAGGAGCGTGCAGATGAAAACAGCAGTACGAATTTAAACGAGGCGATCAGCGGTGTACAGTATACGTATGATACGGATATGCTGATCTACACAGAAGGCGTGGATGGAACGATCATTCGCTCTGACTCTGAGGCGCTGATGCAGGAACTTTTGATGGAATATTTTGGGACAGATCTAAGCTCTATGATGGATCTGAGGGATTCCACAGGCATGAGTAGTCAGATGGAGAGTATGTCTAGCTTATCACCGATGGCTTCCTCGACGATACTCTGGCAGGAGATGCTTGCCGGCGATAACGGAAAACTGATCAGTCCTCTTTTGGAAAAGCAGTATGATGTGATCTATGGTTCCTGGCCAACCGAGTACAATGAGATCGTGCTGGTAGTTGATGAGAACAATGAGATCGATGATATGGCACTTTATGCGCTGGGGCTGAAATCTAAGGAAGAGATCGATGCCATGGCGGATGCTGCGTTCAACAAGAAGGAGATCAGCGCAGAGGAGCAAAGCTGGTCCTACGAGGAAATCTGTGATATGGAATTTCGGACTGTGTTAAATTCCGATTGTTATACTTTAGATGAAAAAACAGGTCTGTACACAGATTTAAGAGAGACGCAGACAGGTTTGCGATATCTCTATGATAATGGAACCGTGTTGAAGGTATCTGGTATTGTCCGCCCGAATGAGGATGCGGTCTCCACGATGCTCTCAGGAACGATTGGCTATACAAGTGAACTGACGAAGTATGTGATAGAAAAAGCAACGGATTCTCCGGTCGTACAGGCGCAGCAGGAGGACCCTTCCAAGGATATCTTTACAGGACTTTCGTTCCGTGAGAACACAGGAAATCTTTCCGAGGAAGAAAAAGCAGAGGAGTTCCAGAATTATATGGATTCTCTGGATGAAAGCGGAAAGGCACAGTCTTACATTGAGATCATGAGTATTCCGTCTGAGGAAGAATTGGATGCAACCGTTTCCCAGATGCTTGGTTCTATGACACGTGAGGATATGGAAACGACCTTGACGCAGGTGATGGTTCAGAAGATGGGTATGACTGAAACTGAAGTTGGCGATTACCTTGCCTCTATGGATGAGGATGAGATTACTTCGATCTTTGAGGAGATGGCCGAGGAGCAGGTGAAGACACAGTACGCGGCAGAAGTCCAGGCACAGCTTGTAAATCTGGAGACAGCGCAGCTTGCGGCAGCTTTAGATCAGGCGATGGAGGCTTACACACAGGAGCAGATGGCTGTATATTATGAGGAAGTGTTGGTATTTTCGGATTCTACCTATGAGCAGAATCTGATCGAACTGGGATGTGTGGATCTGGATTCCCCTTCCAGTATCAATCTCTATGCATCTTCCTTTGAGAATAAGGATGTGATCGAGGCTGCGATCGAGGATTACAACGAACAGGTGGATGACCTGGAGGAGATCACCTACACAGATTATGTGGGACTGATGATGTCTTCTGTGACATCGATCATCGATGCGATCACCTACGTTCTGATCGCGTTTGTGGCGATCTCTCTGATCGTATCTTCCATTATGATCGGAGTGATCACCTTGATCTCTGTGCAGGAAAGAACGAAGGAGATCGGTATTTTGCGAGCGATAGGAGCATCCAAGAAAAATGTTTCCAGTATGTTCAATGCGGAAACTGTGATGATCGGATTTGCGTCCGGCGTGCTTGGCATTGCGATCACATACCTTCTGTGTATTCCGATCAATATGGTCATGCATCACGCTACAGGTATCCAGAACTTAAATGCGATCCTTCCAGTACCTGCGGCGATCATTCTGATCTTGATCAGTGTACTGCTGACACTTTTCGCAGGTATCATCCCGTCGAGAAGTGCATCAAAGAAGGACCCGGTAGTAGCACTTCGATCAGAATGATCTTAACTTTTTGATCATTATGGTTTTTGGGCCGCATAGGAGCGATCTTATGCGGCCTTAATTTTTATTTTATGGCCTTAAAAAATCAATTTTTACTTTACTAGAAAGTAATTTCATGGTATCATTGTGTTAAAGTTGTAAATCGAAACACAAGTAAATCGTGAAATTATTTTCTTTTTATTATTTTCTAAATGTTTGAAAAAAAGCATCAGAAGAAAAAATATCAGAAAATGGCGGTCCGGGAGATGATTTGGGATCGTTGTTATATAATGAAGGAATTAAAGGAGGAAATGAGAATTATGAAGAGAAAGTTATTATCCGTAGTATTAACGGCAGTGATGGCGGCAACTATGGTGGCGTCCAGTGCGGTGGCAGCATTTGCGGCGGACACAGTGAAGATCGGTGTGTATGAGCCGGCATCCGGAGATAACGGCGCAGGCGGTAAACAGGAAGTACTCGGTATGCAGTATGCGAACAGCGTACAGCCGACTGTAGAGATCGATGGAAAAGAGTACAACGTAGAACTGGATATCGTAGACAATGAATCCTCAAATGACAAAGGACCATCCGCAGCAGCGAAATTAGTCAGCGACGGAGTTTCCGTAGTTCTTGGCTCCTATGGCTCTAGCGTATCTATCGCAGCTTCTGATATCTTTAAACAGGGTGGTGTTCCGGCGATCGGCGTTACCTGCACAAACCCACAGGTAACACAGGGAAATACACATTATTTCCGTATCTGCTTCCTTGATCCATTCCAGGGTACTGTACTTGCAAACTTTGCAAAAGATAAATGCGAGGCAAAGAAAGCATACGTTCTGACTAAACAGGGCGATGACTATTCCGCAGGTCTTGGACACTACTTTACAAAGGCATTTGAAGAAGCAGGCGGAGAGATCGTAGCAGATACTTTCCCAGAAGGAAACAGTGACTTTGCTTCCTACGTAACAACAGCTAAAAACGAAGGCGCAGAAGTATTCTTTGCACCGGTTTCCACAGAAGCAGCAGCTCTGATCATCGACCAGGCATCCTCTCAGGGTCTGGAGATCCCGCTCCTTGCAAGTGATACTTGGGATTCCAACGTTATCCTGAACGCAGCGAAGGGCAAAGATCTGGATATCTATGTAACAACTTTCTATCAGGAAGGTGGAAACGAAGAATTCGATACAGGAATGAAAGAGTTCGTAAATTCTGATTCCACAAATCTGGCAAACAACGGTGGCGATGACATGATCGCAGCAGTATCCGCGATGGGATATGACGCATACTTTACTGTACTGGAAGCTCTGAAAGCAGCAGGCTCCACAGATCCGGCGAAAGTAAACGAAGCACTCTGGGATGTACAGTATGACGGTGTCTGCGGACATATTGAGTTTGACGATGAAAACGGTGACGCAGTGAGAGATACTGCATTCGTAAAACAGGCAGATACAGAAAACGGATCTTGGCTGTTTGTCGGAGAACAGGGCATCGAATAAGAGAGACGGATAAGAATAAAAATAAAAAGGACACACCCCACGATCATGTGGGGTGTGAATCATATTGTTGTCTGCTTCGCTGATCTCTCGAGAATAGCCAAGCAGACAGCAATATAGAAAAATTGCATAGGAGATAATAGAGTATGGAATGGTTCAGCAGAAACCTGCCGTATTTGTTGGCGGGTGTTTCAGTAGGTGGTCAGTATGCACTGATCGCTATTGGCTATACTATGGTATACGGTATTCTGCGATTGATCAACTTTGCACATGGAGATATCTTTATGGTGGCAGGTCTGATCATGGTGTATGCTTCCACAGTAATGCCTGTGTATCTGTCGATCCCTCTGGTGCTGATCGCAACAGTAGTGATCGGATTTTTAGTGGAGCGTGTGGCATATAAGCCGCTTCGTTCTGCACCAAGAATGTCTATTATGATCTCTGCGATCGGTGTTTCTTACCTGCTGCAGAATCTTGCTTTGTACATAACCGGAGGTCTGGCACAGCAGTATCCGGCGATCCCATGGATCAGTGACACGATCACGGTCTTTGGAGCAACGACCAAACGTGTGACTGTGATCACACCGTTTCTGACGATCATCCTTGTGATCGCGCTGGTTGCCTTGATCAAATATACGAAGATCGGTATGGCGATGCGTGCGGCATCCAAGGATTTCGAAACTTCTCAGTTGATGGGTATCAAGATCAACTCTGTCATCAGTATGACCTTTATCATCGGTTCTTTTCTGGCAGCCGTGGGAAGCCTTCTTTTCTTTACCAACTATACAGGAGTTACGCCTACTGCAGGTGCGATGCCGGGTCTGAAAGCCTTCGTAGCAGCCGTATTCGGCGGTATCGGTTCTATCCCTGGAGCAGTGATCGGTGCATTTATTATTGGTATCTGTGAAAACATCATCAAAGGTATGGGATGGACAACCTTCTCAGATGCATTTACCTTTGCACTGCTGATCGTGATCTTGATCGCCAAGCCTACAGGTCTTTTTGGCGAGAAATCTACAGATAAAGTTTGAACAAGGAGGCGTGATCATGACAAAGAAGAAAGATATGGTCATAAGCGCTGCCTTGATCGCAGCACTGTTGATCGTTTTATATGTGCTGGAGCATATCCTTCCAGGCACATCCATGTTGTTTACAGTTTTGAAAAAAGGCGCGATCTATGCGCTGGTCGCAGTTTCTATGAACCTGCTTAACGGCTTTACTGGTCTATTCTCTTTAGGACAGGCAGGCTTTATGCTCCTTGGAGCGTATACCTACGGGATCCTTACCATCCCGGTAGAGCAAAGAGAAAATGTTTATATGTATTTTGACGGCGGTATCGTACAGTTTACAGTCCCGGTCTTCGTGGCACTGATCGCAGCCGGTGTGGTAGCAGCGATCTTTGCCTATCTGATCGGTCTTCCAGTCCTCAGACTTAAGAGTGACTATCTGGCGATCGCGACACTGGGCTTTGCGGAGATCATCCGTGCGGTCTTCCAGTGGGATAAGTTAGGACCTCTCACAAACGGTTCCAACCTTCTGCGAGCGTATCCGTCTTTTAATAGTGTACTGTTTCCGTTTATCGTATCCGGGATCTGTATCGCGATCATCGTGATGCTGATCAATTCCACTTACGGTCGTGCGTTTAAAGCGATCCGTGACGATGAGGTGGCAGCGGAGGCGATGGGCATCAATCTGGCGCATCACAAGAGGATCGCATTTGTGGTAAGTTCCTTCTTTGCAGGGATTTCCGGTGCGCTGCTTGCTATGTATCAGACAACGATCCAGGCATCTACCTTTAAATCCGCGATGACTTACGAGATCCTTCTGATCGTCGTGATCGGTGGTATCGGTTCGATCACAGGAAGCTGTATCAGCTCCTTCCTGTTTATCATCTTCTCTGAGTGGCTGCTCCGTTTCCTGGACAACGATACTTACATCGGAAGTTTCCATGTGCCGCTGCTTCGAGCTGGTTTCCGTAAGGTTGTATTCTCTGTGATCATTATGATCATCGTGCTGTTCTTCAGACAGGGTATCATGGGAAACAGAGAATTTTCCATCCAAGGTATCCGCAATTTCTTTACGGGCAAGGGGAAAAATAACAAATCCAAAGAAGCCAAAGGAGGTAACGCCTGATGAGTGAGAATAATGTACTGAAGGTCGAGAACGTTACCATGCAGTTTGGCGGTGTCATCGCAGTTGACAATATGAACATAGAGGTCAATAAAGGGGAGATCGTCTCTTTGATCGGCCCGAACGGTGCGGGTAAGACCACAGCGTTTAACGTTATCACCGGTGTTTACGCGCCGACGAACGGAGCTGTCTATTTCAATGGACAAAAGATCATTGAAAATCATCCGCAGGGAAAGATGAAAAAACTTTATGCCGGAGAAAATCAAGGCAAATACAATCATGTGATCGCTCCGACTCCGGATAAGATCACGAAGCTTGGGATTGCCAGAACGTTCCAGAATATCCGACTGTTTAAGAGTCAGACTGTATTTGAGAACATTCTGATCGCAAAACATCTGCGCAGGACCAGCAATCTTTTTACTGCGACCTTCCACTTAAATGGCAAAGAGGAAGCTCAGATGCGCAAGGAGGCAGAGGAATTGCTCGCGATCTTAGGACTTGAGGATGTCCGGGATGAGATGGCAACCTCTCTTCCTTATGGAAAACAAAGAAGGCTCGAGATCGCCAGAGCGCTCGCGACTTCCCCGGAGCTTTTGCTTCTGGATGAGCCGGCTGCAGGTATGAACCCGCAGGAGACCGATGAGCTGACTGCATTTATCGCAAAGATCCGTGATGACTTTGGCCTGACCATCTTTATGATCGAGCACCACATGGATCTGGTTATGGAGATCTCAGACAGGATCTACGTTCTGGACTTTGGAAAACCGATCGCAGAGGGTGTTCCGGAGGAGATCCAGAATAACCAGAAAGTAATCGATGCATATCTTGGAGGTGCCGCAGATGAGTAATATTTTGGAAGTAAAGGATTTAAGTGTCAACTATGGCGGCATTAAGGCTGTAAAAAATATCAGTTTTGAAGTTCCGAAGGGGGAGATCGTGACCTTGATCGGTGCCAACGGCGCGGGAAAAAGCTCAACGCTCCGTTCCATCGTGGGTCTGGTCCGCTCCAAATCCGGTAGCATCAAATTAAACGGTGAGGAGATCTCTGGAAAGACAGCAGAGCAGATCGTGACAAAGGGGATCACGCTGGTGCCAGAAGGACGACGCGTGTTCGCAGACTTGACCGTACTTGAAAACCTGAAGATCGGCGCTTATATGCGAAAAGACAGTCTGGATGAGGATATCAACTGGTGCTATGACCTGTTTCCGAGATTGAAAGAACGTCATTGGCAGCTTGCCGGAACACTTTCCGGAGGAGAGCAGCAGATGCTTGCGATCGCACGTGCCCTGATGTCCAAACCGGATATCATCATGATGGATGAGCCGTCCCTTGGTCTGGCTCCGATCGTAGTCAAAGGTGTGTTTGATATCATCCGTGAGATCAACAGACAGGGAAAGACGATCCTTCTGGTTGAGCAGAACGCAAACATGGCGTTGCGTGCGGCACATCATGGATATGTTATGGAGACTGGTGTGATCACACTCGCTGGAAGCGGCCAGGAATTGGCAGAGAATGAATCTGTCAAAGCTGCTTACCTTGGCAAGAGCAAAAGTAAAAATGCAGTGCGCTAGCTGACAAGTTAAATATGCAATATTTGTGATAGAAAAATTTAACACAAGAAATATCGTATGATTAAAAGCAAAAAAGCAAGAACCTGATCAAGACTAGGTTCTTGCTTTTTTGTTTATTCTGCATCTGAAAAAGCTATCGATGGCAGGCTTTATATCGGGCTTCTTATTCAGGAAGTCTCTGGCTGATATGGCGGAAGGTCAAGGTGAAGACGATTCCTTTTGCGATGGAGGAGATCGTCAGTGCCCACCAGATACCATTCAGTCCCAGACCTAGCTGAGGCAGGATGATCGCCATAGGGATACGTGCACTTGTGAGCACGATGCTGATGATACTGGATAATCTTGTCTTTCCAAGGCCGGAGAGTGCTCCGATCGTCATCAGCTCGATGCACATGAATGTCTCGCTGAAACCAATGATGATCAGGTAGTCAATGCCGATGGCCAGAGCTTCTTTTTCATGGAAAAACAAGCTGCAGATCGGTCCCGGCAAAAAGACAAAGGCGATCGTGACAAGCAGTCCCCATGCCGCAAGCAGTTTAAAGGAGATGCTGTAGCTTTTTCGGATACGATCATTTTTGCGAGCGCCGTAATTTTGTCCGATAAATGCATTCAGGGCAGCGGCAAATCCGTCCGCGGTGTTCCAGGATACCGCCTCGATCTGTCCGCCTACACGCTGAACTGCGATCGCTGCGGAACCAAATCCAGATACCATACGGGTCAGCGTCATGGAGATGAAACAGTAAAGGCTGGTCTGGATGGCAGACGGAAATCCGATCTGAAAAATGTTTTTATAATATTTTCCCGGAAAACGGGAGAATAAGTGTAAGTTGCGCAGAACATTTGGCTCTAATTTTGAGCGATGGATGCGCAGCACCAGGATCAAAAACACCACGACCTGTGCAGTGACAGTCGCGATGGCTGCACCTGCAACCGCCAGTTTGGGACATGGCCCAATGCCCAGGATCAGCAGAGGATCCAGGATCATATTTGTGATCAGGCCAATGAAATTGGCGAACAGGGGTGTTTTGGAATCTCCCTGTGCAGTGGAAAGACCAGTCAGTGTCATTCCCAGGAAGGAAAAAACGATCAGTCCACAGGTGATCAGGGTATAGACTTTTGCATCTGCATAAGTCTGCGCATCCGTCAGATGGAAAAATCCCAAAAGCGGATGGATAAAGACAACACATACGAGGGAGAACAAAAGCCCTAACAAAACGGTGAGCTGGATGGCAGAAGCTGCATATGCACGCGCCTGTTCATAATCCTTGCGTCCGCAGGACTGGGCGACATGGATCTGCCCGCCCATCTTTGCGAGTGTGACCAGTCCCTGGGACAGCCACACATACATTCCGCCGACACCGACTCCTGCAACGGCCTTGGAGCCGAGCAGACCGATCCATGCCATATCCATGATGTTGTAGGCAGTCGCGAGCAGAGCAGAGATCATGATCGGCAAAGCCAGCTCAGATAAACTTTTCAGGATCGGGCCGGAAGTCAGATCTACAGTTTTTACATCACTCATTGTAAAATCTCCTCGAGATGTTTTTTATAATAATTTTGTTGTCCACTTGCTGCAGTCCCAAACCTCAGATACAACATCACGATAAAATTCCGGCTCATGGCAGATCAGCAGGATGCTGCCTTTGTATTCGATCAATGCCTGTTTTAAGGCTTCTTTTGCATCTACATCAAGATGGTTGGTCGGCTCGTCGAGGAGCAGGATGTTTGTCTCTTTGTTTACGAGCTTACACAGACGTACCTTCGCCTGCTCTCCACCGCTTAACACACGCACCTGACTTTCGATGTGCTTGGTGGTCAGACCACATTTGGCGAGAGCGGAGCGCACCTCATACTGGGTGTAGGAAGGGAATTCCGCCCAGATCTCATCGATACAGGTGGTCTTGTTATCGCCTTTTACTTCCTGCTCGAAATATCCGATCTGGAGATTTTCTCCCAGCTCACAGGAGCCTTTTAAGGATGGGATCAATCCAAGGATACTCTTTAACAGGGTAGTCTTACCGATACCGTTGGCACCGACCAGAGCGATCTTATGGCCTCTCTCCATGGAAAGAGAAACCGGTCTGGACAGCGGCTCATCGTAACCGATCACCAGATCCTTGGTCTCGAAGATATATTTGCCAGGAGTGCGGCCGTATTTAAAGTGGAATTCTGGCTTTGGCTTCTCAGCGGCAAGCTCGATCACATCCATCTTATCGAGTTTTTTCTGTCTGGACATGGCCATATTTCTGGTGGAAACTCTGGCTTTGTTTCTGGCAACGAAATCTTTCAGCTCGCTGATCTCCTGCTGCTGGCGACGGTAAGCGGCCTCGAGCTGTGCTTTTTTCACCTCATAGACTTCCTGGAAATGATCGTAGTCTCCGACATAGCGGTTCAGTTCCTGGTTTTCCATGTGATAGATCAGATTGATGACAGAATTTAAGAACGGGATATCGTGGGAGATCAGGATAAACGCGTTCTCATATTCCTGCAGGTAGCGTTTCAGCCATTCAATGTGTTCTTCATCGAGGTAGTTGGTCGGCTCGTCGAGGAGTAAGATGTCTGGCTTTTCCAAAAGGAGCTTGCCAAGAAGTACTTTCGTTCTCTGACCACCGCTCAAGTCTGTGACATCGCGTTCTAAGCCGATATCCATCAGACCCAGCGCACGTCCGACTTCTTCTACCTTTGCGTCGATCACGTAGAAGTCATGCATGGTGAGGGTATCCTGGATCGTTCCGAGCTCTTCCATCAGTTCTTCCATCTCTTCCGGGGAGGCAGTGCCAAGGGAATCGCAGATAGCGTTCATGCGTTCTTCCATCTCGAAAAGGTAGGAAAAGGCAGATTTTAAGACATCGCGGATCGTCATTCCCTGGGAGAGGGCGGAGTGCTGGTCCAGATAACCGATGCGGATGTTTTTGGCCCATTCGATCTTACCTTCGTCTGGCATCAGTTTTCCGGTCACGATGTTAAAGAAAGTGGACTTTCCTTCGCCGTTGGCACCGACGAGTCCGATATGTTCGCCTTTTAAGAGGCGGAAAGACACATCATTAAAGATGGCGCGGTCGCCAAATCCATGTGTCAGATGTTCAACATTTAAAATACTCATATAAAAGGTTCTCCTTTGTATTTATCATTTTAGATTGGATCTCAAATCTCTGTGACTCCGTTTAAGGACGGTTCTGCCATCAGAGAATAATTGGTATAGTAAACGACAAATCCAGGCTTGGCAGCAGCAGGTTTTTTGACCTGCTTTTTCTGGATGTAATCGATCTCGACCTTAGGTGCGGTGCGTCCTTTGGAATAGTAGGCGGCAAGTGCACCGGCGATCTCGAAGATATGATCTGGAAGCTCACCGTCCTTGGACTTTACGATGACATGGGAGCCTGCCATTTTTTTGGCGTGGAACCACCAGTCATTGCCCGTCGCGAACTTGAAGGTAAGCTCATCATTCTGGAAGTTGTTTTTGCCGACGTAGATATCATATCCATCTTCCGTAATATAATGGAATGGTTTGGATTTATTCTGCATCTTCTGGCCCTTTTTGCGGTCAAAATGCTTTTTGATATAGCCATATTCCATCAATTCTTCCTTGATCTGTGCCAGATCGCTCTCCGCAAGTGCGATATCCAACGCATTGGAGACAGATTCGAGATGTTCGATCTCGCTCTGGGTATCTGCGATCTGTTCGGTCAGAGCTTCCTCTGTACGTTTCAGCTTTCCATATTTTTCGAAATATTTCTTAGAATTTTCGGAAGGAGTCATCGTTGGATCCAGAGGGATCGTGATCTCCTCGTTGGTATAGTAATTTAATGCCTGGAAAGACTTACAGCCTTCCTCGAGTCCGTAGCCGTAGGTGTTGATCAATTCTCCGTAAACTTTATATTTGTCCTTCTTGGCGGTATCCTTCATCTGCTTTTCCTGCAGAATGAGCTTCTTGCGGTTTCGTTCCAGCGCGGTCTGCACGATCCTTCTAAGATCCGAGGATTTCTGGTGGATGCGGGTCAGTGTGTTCTTAGTCGCATAGTAGGTCTCAAGCATCTCAGAGACGCTGTCAAATGCTACGCTGTGATACTCTGGTCCATACTGCTGAAAAGAAAATACGCCGTACTCGACTGGCTCTTCGCCGCGGTAGATGATATTCGGGGTGAAATCTCCGTCCTTGACCTGTTCCATCAGTCTGCAGAAGGTATGGTAGAGATGGAGTTTCGCAGTCTCATCTAAGGATTGCGCGACATCGCTGCCATCCACGGAAGCGCGGAAGCAGATCTCCTCAGCTACGACTGGACTGATCCCGGTGAGGGAGGAGTAGATCGCCTTGGAAATATTGCAAGGTCTGCTGCAGACAGTCTGGATGAAGTCTTCTTCGCTGACTGTCAGAGGGTCAAGCTTATCCTGCGTATGTGGGATGAAATATTCTCTGCCCGGAAGGACTTCTCGGACGGAACTCATATGGGAAGAAACGTGCTTGATACTGTCGAGGATCATGTTTTTGTCATCGCAGAAGATGATATTGCTGTGTTTGCCCATCAGCTCCATGATCAGGACTTTTTTGCAGGGATCTCCCAGTTCATTCAAATGTTCCAGTTCAAACTCTACGACACGCTCCATGCCAGGCTGGCGGATATCGGAAATCCTGGCACTTCCGATATGCTTGCGCAGCAGCATACAGAAATTCGGTGCAGTCATAGGGCTGGGTTTATTTTTTGAAGTAAAGTAGATCAGCGGGAGAGAAGCACTGGCACTCAACAAAAGCCTGCACTGCCCGTTGGCACCTTTTCCGGTGATGAGCAGTTCATCTGCCTCAGGCTGTGCGATCTTGTTGAAACGCCCGCCGTCTAAATTTGTATGCAGCTCTTTTACCATTGCTGCGATCGTAATACCGTCAAAAGCCATAAAAATACTCCTTTATATTAAGAATGCCTGCAGCAGGCTGGCTGCGAGGCGTGCACCGTGTGGTGCATGATATCGTTCTTTTATGTCTATCTCAAAGAGTATACCATACATTTCCCATGCGTATCAACGAAAAAATGTTTGACTCCAATTCTATAATGAACTATAATAAATCTGTATGTAAAAAAGAACACAATACTTTAGAGACTGACAAAGAGAGAAAAAAGTATGATAAAAAGCATGACTGGTTTTGGCCGGGCAGAGGTCGTGACCAATGAAAGAAAAATTACGATTGAATTAAAGTCTGTCAATCATAGATATTTGGATCTGAATATCAAAATGCCGAAGAAGCTGAGTTTCCTGGAAGGTGCGATCCGCAACCTGATGAAAACTTACATCCAGCGCGGTAAGGTGGACGTATATATCACTTACGAAGATTATACGATGAACCACGGAGCCCTGAAGTACAATAAGGAACTGGCTTGTGAGTACCTTACCTATCTGAAACAGATGCAGGAGGACTTTGGACTGGATTATGATGTGAAAGTCAGCACCCTTTCCAGATATCCGGATGTCTTTTCTATGGAGGAGCAGTCTGTGGATGAGGAAGCACTCTGGGGCTTTATGGAAGGACCTTTGCGCGAGGCGTGTGAGAAGTTTGTCCAGACACGTACCTTGGAGGGACGAAATCTGGAGAAAGACCTTCTGGAGAAGCTGGAGAGTCTGGAAGCGAAGGTTGTCTGTGTAGAGGAACGTGCTCCGGAGGTGGTAAACGCCTACAGAGCGAAACTGGAAGCGAAGGTGGCAGAACTTCTTGAGGATACACAGATCGATGATAACCGGATCGCAGCAGAGGTGATCCTGTTTTCTGATAAGATCTGTAACGATGAGGAGACGGTACGTCTGCGCAGCCATATCAAAAATATGAAGAAGATGCTGACGACAGAGAAAGAAGGCATTGGACGTAAACTGGATTTCATGGCGCAAGAGATGAACCGTGAGGCCAATACGATCTTATCCAAATCCAATGACCTTGAGACTTCCAACATTGCCATTGATCTGAAGACAGAGATCGAGAAGATCCGAGAGCAGATCCAGAATGTAGAATAGAGGGATAAAAGCAGTGGCAAAGCTGATCAATATAGGTTTTGGAAATGTGGTCAACACACAAAAGATCGTGGCTGTGGTCAGTCCGGATGCTGCACCTGTGAAACGTATGGTGCAGAGTGTCAAGGGAACACGGTCACTGATCGATGCAACTCAGGGCAGAAAGACGAAGGCGGTCATCGTCACGAGCGATGATCATCTGGTGCTGAGTGCGCTGCAGCCGGAGACGATCGCCAAGAGATTTGCAGATATACATGATTATGAAGATAAGGGAGAGATCCATGAGTAAAGGAATTTTAGTTGTAGTTTCCGGTTTCTCAGGAGCGGGAAAGGGCACTGTCATGAAACGCCTCCTGCAGAAGTATCAGGACTATGCGTTATCCATCTCTGTGACAACGAGAAATCCGCGTCCAGGTGAGGAGGATGGCAGAGAGTACTTCTTCCGCAAAAAAGAAGAATTTGAAAAGCTGATCGAGGAGGACGCTCTGATCGAATATGCGCAGTATGTGGAGAACTATTATGGAACTCCGCGCTCCTACGTGGAGGAACAGCTGGAAGCTGGCAAGAATGTGATCTTAGAGATCGAGATCCAGGGTGCGATGAAAGTCAAGGAGAAGATACCGGAAGCACTTTTGGTATTTGTAACTCCGCCGACCGTTGAGGAACTGGAGAAACGTCTGAAAGGCAGAGGAACAGAGACTCTGGAGGTGATCGCGGACAGACTTGCAAGAGCAGGCGAGGAAGCACAGGGAATGGATCAGTACGATTATATCCTGGTCAACGACACGGTAGAGGAATGTGTAGATCATCTGCATCAGATCATTGTGGGCGAGCACTCCCGTGCATCCAGAAATGCGGGATTTATCGCAGACATTCAGGAGCAGACGAAAGCGTTCCAGAAGAGATAAACGATCGATACTGATCGTATCAGAAACATAAGCAATAGAAAAAGTAAAGAAAAGGAGAAAAGATCTATGATACATCCGTCTTATACAGAATTAATCGAAGCAATCAACACAAACAGCGAGGATGACGATACAACAATGTCCCTCAACAGCCGTTATTCCCTGGTGCTTGCAACCAGCAAACGTGCGCGTCAGCTTATCGCAGGTTCTAAACCGCTTGTAGATGGTGCAGCAGGCAAGAAACCACTTGCGATCGCGATCGACGAGCTTTACAAAGGAAAAGTAAAGATCCTTGCGCCGGAAGAAGAAACAGAGGAAACAGCAGAGGCAGAAGCTGTAGTTGAGCTTATGGAATCAGAAGCTGCAGAGGGAACAACAGAAGAATAAGATTTAGAAACGAATCATAAAACAAAGGGGTGTGTCTGAAAATTACCGTTATGGGTTTTCAGACACATTCTATATAGGAGAGTTTAGGAGAATTTATGAAATTATTATTTGTATCATTGGGCTGTGATAAGAACCTTGTGGACTCTGAGGAGATGCTGGGTCTTTTGACAGCCAACGGCTTTGAGATCGTAGATGATGAAACGCAGGCGGAGGCGATCGTAGTCAATACCTGCTGCTTTATCAACGATGCGAAGGAGGAGAGCGTTAACACCATCTTGGAGATGGCAGAGTACAAGAAAGAAGGAACCTGCAAGGTCCTGGTTGTCACAGGATGTATGGCGCAGCGCTATAAAAACGAGATCATCGAGGAAGTGCCTGAGGTGGATGCAGTCCTGGGAACAACTTCCTACGGGGATATCTTAAAGGCGATCAATGAAGCTGTGGAAGGCAGACATTTCGAAGAATTTAAGGATATCGACTATCTTCCGGAGAAGCTTGGCAGACGTGTTTTGACCACAGGCGGTCATTTCGGCTATCTGAAGATCGCAGAAGGGTGCGACAAGCATTGTACTTACTGTATCATTCCGAAGCTGCGCGGGAAATTCCGAAGCGTTCCGATGGAGCGTCTGATCGAGCAGGCACAGGAGATGGCGGAGGAAGGCGTTAAGGAATTGATCTTGGTGGCACAGGAAACTACTGTCTATGGAACAGATATTTATGGCAAAAAATCTCTGCATATCCTTTTGAAAGAATTATGTAAGATCAAAGGTATCCGCTGGATCCGTGTCCTTTACTGCTATCCGGAAGAGATCTACGATGAACTGATCCAGACAATGAAAGAGGAGAAAAAGATCTGCCATTACCTTGATCTGCCGATCCAGCATGCGAGCGACAGGATCTTAAAGAGAATGGGAAGAAGAACGACGCAGGCAGAGTTGGTTGCGATCGTAGAGAAACTGAGAAGTGAGATCCCGGATATCGTGCTGCGTACGACTCTGATCACTGGTTTCCCAGGGGAGACACAGGAGGATCATGAGGAACTGATGGGCTTCGTGGATGAGATGGAATTTGACAGACTCGGCGTGTTTACTTATTCACCGGAAGAAGATACCCCGGCTGCGGGAATGCCAGATCAGATCCCGGAGGAAGTCAAGGAAGAACGCAGAGATGAGATCATGGAGCTTCAGCAGGAGATCTCCTATGACAAAGGAACTGACCGTATCGGACAGGAGCTTTTGGTCATGATCGAAGGAAAAGTAGCAGATGAGAGTGCCTATATCGGCAGAACCTACGGGGATGCGCCGAAGGTGGATGGCTACATTTTCGTACAGACGGGCGAGCTTTTGATGACGGGAGACTTTGCAAAAGTGCGTGTGACCGGAGCTTTGGAATACGATTTGATAGGAGAGTTGGCAGATGAATACACCGAATAAATTGACGGTAGGCAGAATGATCCTGGTGCCGTTTCTTGTATTATTTATGCTCACAGATTTAGGTGGTGAGGCGAACCGTTATATCACACTGGGGATCTTTGTGGTCGCAAGTGTGACAGACTGGTTTGATGGAAAGTTAGCCAGAAAATATAATCTGGTGACAAATTTGGGAAAATTTATGGATCCTCTGGCAGACAATCTTTTAGTATGTTCTGCGATG
>CAZSTD010000017.1:9398-24215 GCA_964609645.1 uncultured Blautia sp. | reverse complement strand
CATTTCATCCCCAATGCTATAATAATCCCCAACGATCCTTATAAATAAAACCCATTTTCCAAAAACAGGAGCTTATATCCCATGCTTTTATCAGAACAATTTTATCAAACTGAAAAAACCGGTTACCTCAACGAAGACTTTCGGATTTTTCACATCAAAGACCAGACCAAAAAAGAATTTTCCTACCACTACCATGACTTTCACAAGGTAGTTATTTTTATTTCCGGAAAAGCCGCCTACCACATCGAAGGAAAATCTTACCAACTAAAGCCCTGGGATATCCTTCTTGTAGACAGGCACGCGATCCATCGTCCAGAGATCGACCCTTCCGTTCCATATGAACGTTTTATCCTCTGGATCAAAAACGACCTTCCCCAGAGTGATCTTTTGAAATGTTTTCAGAAGGCAAATGACCGCAGCTACAATTTGATCCGCTTAAACCCAGATGTTCAGGAAAAATTAAAAGATATCCTTCTGGAGATGGAAGCATCCGCACACACAGATGGATTTTGTAAAGACATCCTGACACAATCCTTGTTTCTCCAGTTTATGGTATATCTCAATCGTATCTTTCTGGAAAAACAATATATCATTGACCCCAGATCCTATACCTTTGACTCGCAGATCGACAGTCTTCTGCGCTACATCAATCACAACCTGGATGAGAACCTCTCTGTGGAAAATCTGGCATCCAAATATTACGTGAGCAAATATCACCTGATGCGCAAATTCAAAGAAGAAACAGGCTACACGATCCACAGCTACATTGTAAATAAGCGTCTCCTTCTGGCAAGAACGATGATCTCACAGGGAACGCCCATATTAAAAGCCGCTCAGGAGAGCGGCTTTCGGGAATACAGCACCTTCGCCAGAGCTTACCGAAAACAATTCGGGAAAGCTCCCAGCGACGATACACTTATTTAATTTTTCTTCTTTGCAAAAGCACAGTAGAACACAAATCCCAAAAGTGCCAATGCAACCAGCATCCAGCACACAAATGCAGTTGTTCCAAGCGGTGCAAATTTATCATAATATCCTTTCAGATAAATGACAATGATGATCGCCGGGATTCCGTAAGATACATATCCCTTTAAGGATTTCGGGAATCTCATACCTGTACCAATGTTTGCCTCTGCAATAAAGTTGTCCCATCCCCATCCATTCTTTCTGGTACAGAACAGGATATAACCAAGACTTCCCAACGGAAGAAGGTTATTGGAAACAATGAAATCTTCCAGATCCATGATATTGCTTCCTGCGCCAAATGGCTCAAATCCGGACCAAACATTAAATCCAAGCACGCACGGGATACTTAAGATCACTATCAGCACTCCGCACACAAGCACACTTTTCTTACGTGACCAGTTGAACAGTTCCATGTTAAAGACGATCAGGTTCTCAAATACTGCAATGACTGTTGAGATCGCTGCAAATGTCAGGAACAGGAAGAATAAGCTGCCCCACAGCGCTCCGCCGCTCATCTGTGCAAAAATGTTCGGCAATGTGATAAAGATCAGACTTGGACCTGCGTCTGGCTGAATGCCGTAGGAGAAGCATGCCGGAATGATGATAAATCCTGCAGTCAAAGCTACAAAAGTATCCAGGATCGTGATGCTTATCGCTTCACCTGTCAGGCTTCTGGATTTGTCCAGATAGCTTCCAAAGATGAGCATCGCACCGATACCGATAGATAAAGTAAAGAAGGACTGACTCAGAGCCGCAAAGACTGCATTTCCGATCCCAGCATCTTTTATTTTCTGGAAATTAGGTACCAGATAGAATTTGATTCCTTCTGCAGCTCCATCCATCAGTACAGAATGAACTGCCAGGATCACCATGATAATAAGCAGTGCACTCATCATCACTTTGGAAATTTTCTCAATTCCGTTCTGCAGTCCCATGAAACAGACTGCAAATCCAATGATACAGACAACAACCATCCAGAACATCATCGTAGGTGCATTTCCGAGCATGTCAGAAAAGGACTGTGTCACCATCTCCGGTGTTGCTCCTTTAAAGTCTCCTTTCAGACTCTTTACACAATAGTGGATCATCCATCCGCCTACTGTAGTATAGAACATCATCAAAATATAGCAGCCAATGATGCCGATATACTTCAAAGGTTTCCAGCACGTTCCTTTCGGTGCCAGCTTGTCAAAGCTTTTCGCAACGCTGGTGTGGCTTCCTCGTCCAACTGCAAACTCAGTTACCAGGATCGGAATACCTAAGATCAGCAGGAAACACAGATAGATCAGAATAAATGCTGCGCCTCCATATGCTCCGCAGATGTATGGGAATTTCCATACATTTCCAATTCCGATGGCGCACCCTGCAGATACCAGGATGAAGCCAAGGCGTGAGCCAAATGACTCTCTTTTCATATTTTTTCCCCCTTGTATGGTTTTCTTCTGCGCGATGATCAGCCCAATCTCCGCACATATTTATGGAGCAGATATGCCTTCCCTTTGTAGTTTCAGCACATCAATCCAACGTCAGTTCAACGCATTAAAGCGTTTTTGTATATGACAAAAGGGCCTGCAAAAGTAAGCCCTTTTCTCATATATCATCAACTTATTTGATTTTCTTTTTGGATCACACTGCTTTGTTCTTACGTCCACAGCACTGTTTATATTTCTTTCCACTTCCACATGGGCAAGGATCGTTCGGATATACTTTGATGTCTTTTCTCTGTACCGGTTTCTTCGGTCCACTGCTGTCTTTGTTTGTTCCGGTAACCTTAGCCACCTGCTCACGCTCGATCTTCTGCTCTACATGAACATGATACAGCATACGAAGTGTATCTTCCTGAATGGAGGTGATCATGTTGTTGAACATCTCGAACGCACTCATCTTATATTCTACAACCGGATCTCTCTGTCCATAAGCAGCCAGACCAATACCCTGGCGGAGGATCTCCATGTCATCGATGTGATCCATCCACTTGCTGTCGATACATTTCAGAAGGACAACTCGTTCCAATTCACGGAGCTGTTCTGGTTCTGGGAATTCTGCCTCTTTTGTTTCATAGAGTTTCACAGCTTCCTCTTTCAGCTCATGTTTGATCTCATCGCGTTTTTTGCCCTTTACACTTTCCAGAGTTAAAGGTTTGATCGGGATGATCGGAATGAGAACACCATTAAATTCATTCAGATCCCATTCTTCAGAATCCACATCATCGGAGAAGCACATATCCACATAACAGTCAACAGTATCCTGGATCATCTTGTAGATCGCTTCGCGCATGTTCTCACCGTCAAGAACCTGGCGACGCTCTTTGTAGATGATCTCACGCTGTTCATTATTTACCTGGTCATAATCGAGAAGGTTTTTACGGATACCAAAGTTATTGAACTCAATCTTCTCCTGCGCTTTCTCGATTGCGTTGGAAAGCATCTTATGCTCGATCTGCTCATTCTCAGCAACGCCTAAAGATGTAAAGATCTTCATCAGTCTCTCAGAACCAAACAGACGCATCAGATCATCTTCCAGGGAAATGTAGAAACGGGACTCACCCGGGTCACCCTGACGTCCGGAACGTCCGCGGAGCTGGTTATCGATACGTCTGGATTCATGGCGCTCTGTACCGATGATCATCAGACCGCCGGCTTCCCTTGAAATGTCATCCAGCTTAATATCTGTACCACGGCCGGCCATGTTTGTAGCGATTGTAACCGCGCCTGCCTGACCTGCCTGTTTTACGATCTCAGCTTCCAGTTCATGGAACTTCGCATTCAATACATTATGTTTGATCCCCTGTTTCTTCAGCATACGGCTGATCAGCTCAGAGGTCTCGATCGTGATCGTACCAACCAGTACTGGCTGCTGTTTCGCATGAGCTTCCACAACGGCATTGACAACAGCATTAAATTTCTCTTTCTTTGTCATATAAACCGCATCTTCGTGGTCTTCACGGATCACCGGTCTGTTAGTCGGGATCTCTACAACGTCCATTGCGTAGATATCACGGAACTCTTTTTCCTCTGTGATCGCAGTACCGGTCATACCGCCCTTCTTATCATACTTATTAAAGAAGTTCTGGAATGTGATCGTTGCAAGTGTCTTGCTCTCACGTTTGATCTTTACGTGTTCTTTCGCTTCGATCGCCTGATGCAGACCGTCAGAATAACGGCGACCCGGCATGATACGTCCGGTAAACTCATCAACGATCAAAATCTCATCATCTTTTACCACGTAATCCTGATCCTTGTGCATCAGGTTGTGCGCACGAAGTGCAAGGATGATGTTATGCTGGATCTCCAGATGCTCTGGATCTGCCAGGTTTTCAATATGGAAGAAATCTTCAACCTTGTGAACACCCTGTTCTGTCAGGTTTACGATCTTATCTTTTTCATTTACGATGAAATCACCAGTCTCGATGACTTCTTCACCCATGATCGCAGCCATCTTTGTCATCTCATGGCTGGCCTCTCCACGCTCTAACTGCTGTGCCAGGATATCGCAGGCTTCATACAGTTTGGTGGATTTTCCGCTCTGTCCGGAAATGATCAGAGGAGTACGCGCCTCATCGATCAGGATAGAGTCAACCTCGTCGATGATACAGTAATGCAGGTCTCTCTGCACAAGCTGCTCTTTATAGATAACCATGTTGTCACGCAGATAATCGAAACCAAGCTCGTTATTGGTGACATAAGTGATATCACAGTTATATGCTGCACGGCGTTCTTCCTGCTTCATCTCGTTCAAGATGACACCTACAGTCAGTCCAAGGAACTCATGGATCTGTCCCATCTCCTCAGCATCTCGTTTTGCCAGATAGTCATTGACAGTTACGATATGCACGCCTTTTCCTTCCAACGCATTCAGATATGCCGGCAGTGTCGCAACAAGCGTTTTACCTTCACCGGTTCTCATCTCTGCAATACGTCCCTGGTGAAGAATGATACCACCGATGAGCTGTACACGGTAATGTTCCATTCCCAGAACACGTTTGCCGGCTTCACGTACAACTGCAAATGCCTCTGGAAGCAGGTCATCCAGCGTCTGTCCATCTTCAAGACGTTTCTTAAACTCTCTTGTCTTTCCTCTTAATTCTTCATCACTTAACTTCTGCATCTCCGGGCGCAGGCTCTCGATCTTCTCGACCAGAGGCATGATCCTTTTTACCTCACGCTCACTGCGAGTCCCGAATACTTTTGAAAACACATTCATAGGTCTAACTCCTGTTTATCTCTTTTTATATCCATCTTTATCAAGCATCGTTTTATCTATTCAGAAACATACTCTATAAGATTCTAATCTGTCTCATTTGTCCCATTTGTCCTTATCGCCAAAAATGGGCAACTATACAAATACTCAACTATTCTAACACTTTCCCTTATGGAAAACAATGAATTTTTCATGAACAAACTGAAAATGAATCTCTTGTCTTACTGATCACAGGGCATGATCTGAGCAGATATTTTGACATAAGTCTCTATTTTTTTACGCTCGATCTGTCTGGATGATCAATTTTCCAAACTTCTGCAGCTCTTTTTCTGCCTGCTCAAAATCCGGAAGGTGCCACTCCCAGTTCGGTGATCCGATCGTTCCCGGTGTGTTCATATGTCCTTCTTTTCCAATGCCTAAAATATCCACCATCGGGATGATCGCATACTCCGCCTGATTGCTCAGCGTATAGTTTAAGAAGCGATCTTTTACAGAACCCTGCGCTGCTCCAGATTTCTTTAACAGTCTGCGCATTTTTCTTCTGGTCGCAGTGTTCATCCGTCCATACCACTCCATGATCGTATCATTGTCATGTGTTCCCGTGTAGAAGATCATATTTTCTACATCCTTGAATGTATCTTTTGCATATTTTCCACCTGTTTCGATGGAGAAGATGAGGATCTTCATACCTTTTAAGTGATAGTGGTCTTTCAGTTCCAGAACTTCCGGACGCAGCAGTCCTAAATCTTCCGCTACCAGATTTAATCCCGGAATTTCCTTCTTCAATGTATCGATCACTTCGTATCCAGGGGCTTCGATCCATTCTCCGTCGATCGCAGTCGGGCAGGATGCCGCGATCTTCCAATAGGTATCAAATGCGCGGAAATGGTCAATGCGGATGATATCAAAAAGTTTATTGCTGTATCCGATGCGATCTGTCCAGAACTTATAGTTCTGCTCTTTCATATGTTCCCAGTCATAAATTGGATTGCCCCATCTCTGTCCGGTCGCACTGAAATAGTCTGGCGGTACTCCTGCGATAAAGATCGGTCTTCCGTCCGTATCCAAAAGGAAGTTATCTTTTCCGCCCCAGACATCCACAGAGTCCTGTCCTACATAAAACGGCACATCACCCATGATCTCGATGCCAGCTTCGTTCGCAGCGTTCTTTACCTGCATCCACTGTGTATAAAATACATACTGCAAAAACATCTGATACTGTGCTTCCGCTTCTACCTCTGCTGACAGCGCTGTTCTGTTTTCCGGCCATGTGCGCTGTTCTTCGCTCCAATCATTCCAGCAGCTTCCGCCGTTTGCTTTCTTCAGTGCGCGGAATACTCCGTATTCGTATACCCAGGACTGTGACACGAATTCTTGATAAGCTGCTTCCTGCTGGCCATTTTTTTCTAAGAAATTTGTATAGGCTTCTCTTAAATAAGGCTCTCTGTACTGGCGGACAGCGTCATAGTCCACTCTCTTTGCACTCGCCTGAAATTCCTCTGGCTTTTCTTTTAAAAGTCCCTGTTCTGCCAGTGTATCCAAACTGATATACAGCTCATCTCCTGCGCAGGAAGAATATGGCTGATACGGAGAGTTTCCGTATCCGACAGGATTCAACGGCAAAATCTGCCATATTTTCACATGATTCTTCTTTAACAATTTTATAAACTGAAATGCTGATGTTCCAAGCTCTCCTGCTCCGATGCGGGATGGAAGGGAAGAAACGGGCATTAATACTCCTGCTTTTCTCATGGTGTGCTCCTTTTTCTCTCATTATTTGATCGTCTTTTTTCTGTCTCAAATAGATCTCACAGATCCTTTATGCGCTTAGCGAGACGATCTTCCCAAAATTTTCACTACATTCTAACATACTTTCCCCCATTCGTCAAAATCTCAGCCACTATACTGCAAGGACAAAGAACCTAAAAAGACCTCCGCACAGAAATCTTTTCTTCCATGCGAAGGTCTTTCCTATCTCTGACATAAATCTAAGATCTTATCTTAGAAATGTCTTAACTTTCATTTAAAATTCTGGTTCGATCAGTCCATACGTATTTCCCTTACGTTTATAAACGACATTAATCTGCTCGGTCTCTGCATTGCAGAATACAAAGAAATTATGTCCCAGAAGTTCCATCTGTACGCATGCATCTTCCGGATACATCGGTTTGATGCCAAACTTCTTCGTACGGATGATCTTCACTTCTTCATCTTCCTCGTAATCTTTATCCAGATATGCCTGCTGGAAATTACCTGGAGCCTGTTTTCTGTCTACGATCTTATTTTTGTATTTGCGAAGCTGACGTTCGATCACTTCCTCAACAAGGTCGATCGATACATACATATCGTTACTTACCTGCTCAGAACGGATAATATTTCCTTTTACCGGGATCGTCACTTCAATTTTCTGACGCTCTTTTTCTACACTTAAAGTTACTACAACTTCGGTATCAGGAGTGAAATACCTTTCCAGTTTACTGAGCTTGTCTTCGACTGCTGTTCTAAGCCCTTCTGTAACTGCAATATTTTTTCCGCTGATGATAAATTTCATACATCCATCCCCTTTGCTGTTTGATGAACCTATTATAACACATCTTTTCGAATTTTAACATCATTTTATGAAAATTTCACACTTTTTTCTGTTTTTTCTAAAGATGCACAGTAAGTTCATGCACTGTTTCACTTGATTCTCTACATCTGGGACAAAATTTAGCGAAAAAACTCCAACGAGATCTTCTGATCCCATACCCCATTTCGCTGTATCATCAGGCACACCTGAAAAGAAATGGAATCGCAGTCATACACAAAAGGTTCCTCTTTGTAGATAACGGCATAGATCCCCTGCTCATTTAGTTTCGCTTTCTGTTGCTGTGCTTTCTGCAAAAGTTTCTTTAGATATTCATTTTTTTCTTTTCCGAAATCTCTGTCTGGATATACCGCTGCTGCATTTCTTATACTCTCAGAGAGAAGCTGTACAACCTTAGCGTGTTTTTTTCGGTGGAGCATCCCGGCTATACGTTTTGCCATCCGCGGTGATGGATCCGCTTGATATTTTTGCAGAGCCGACAAAAAACGCTCATCCTGAACCTTCTGTGCTATCTGCCGCATCACTTCTATCGCTTCTTTGGTCACATGCCAGGGCTGGTCCGTGGGAACGACATATTTTTCTGACACAGCCGGATAAAAAAGATAGGTCAGCGGTGGGAAATCTTTGAGCATCGCAAGCTGTTTTTCTTCCTCTGTGCACGAGTCATCTCCCAGATAATCATATTTATCACGCAGGATCGCGATCTGGTATTCCAGCACTCGAAGATTTTCATATTTTTTTACCCAGAAATGCCCAATGCTTCCGTAATCATAGAAGTGCTCCTCCAGCAAAACCTCATCAAAAAAGACGGTAAAGACGCTCTCACCCTGATGTACAGCAAGGACATAGGTATCCAGCTGCCTTTCCAGAGATGTTTGAACCTCTCCCTCATAATCTTTCTTATAGTTTCCAGTCATGCGTGCATTTTCTAAGATCAGAAAGCTCTCCACCGCATCGTTCATCAGATAGATCAGTCTCAGCCTGCCGTCTCTTGTCCTGCCAGTAAACCCGTCTGGTACTTCGATAAATTCACATTGTTCCTGTTCCAAAAGCAGGCTGAGTTTTTCTAAATTGTCCATCGTACTCTTTTTCATAAATTTATTTCAGCTTGGCAAGTTCCGAAAACAGAATACTGCCGCCAAACAGATCCAGTGCGCTTCCCACAGTGACATCCAGCCGATCCTTTCCATATATTCTCAGATCTTGGATATCCTTCATCGATCCCACTCCACCTGCATAGGTCACAGGATGATCCGTATATTCACTCAGCAGCTCGGCAAGCTCTGTCTCCACACCGTTTGCCTTACCTTCCACATCAACAGCATGTACTAAAAATTCATCACAATGATCTCCCAGCTTTTTCATCAACTCCAGAGTCACCGGTACATCTGTGAATTTTTGCCATCTGTCCGTCACGACAAAATATTTGTCCTCTTTTTTGCGACAGCTTAGATCAAGTACCAGATGTTCGCGCCCTGCTGCCTGCTCCATTTTTTCTAACTTTTCCCAGGAAATCTCTCCATCCTTAAACACATAGGAAGTGACAATGACATGGCTCGCGCCAGCTTCCAGGTATTCCTGTGCATTCTCTGGGTTTACACCGCCACCGATCTGCAGTCCTTTCGGATAAGCCTGCAGTGCTTGCAGCGCCTGCTGTCTGGTCGCTTCATAATACGGGGAATCTTTTCCGTTCAGCAGGATCACATGGCCTCCCTGCAGTCCCTCTTTGCGATAAAGCTGCGCATAAAAAGCTGCATCCTGCTCCGAGACAAAATTTTCTTCCGCCTGATCTTTTAAATCTGTCAGGCTGCCTCCCACGATTTGTTTCACTTTTCCATTATGTATGTCGATACATGGCCTGAATTTCATAACTTAGACCTCCATTTAATTTTCGTTTCCTTTACTTTTCGTATCTTTGATTTTTCTCAAATTTATTTTTCTAGCGTTACTTTCTCACTGTACAAAGATAATATCATAAATTTCCTGTATTAGAAAGACCAAATCAAAAACCCGCACAGAAAAATCCTTTGGCGCAGATCATCTTTTCCGTGCAGGTTTTATCCACAAGCAACATTTTAGCCTTTGATTTACATTTTATCTTCCTTCGACTGCATTTCCCACAGCATCACCAACATCTTCCACTGCTTCACCAACACCGTCTCCGACATCCTCCACCGCGTTTCCAAGTTCGCCGGATACTGTGCCATCCTCTGCCGCACCATTTCCTGTTAGATCATTGTCTGTCACTGTGTTGCCATTATTTGTGCCAGAAGCTGTTCCATTTCCATTCGTGTTGTTTCCCGCAGCATTGTTTGTGTTATTCGTGTTGTTCTTGTTGTTTCCGTTATTCACAATGTCATCATTCACATTATTGTCCACATCGCCATCGATCATGTCGTCATCTGTGAGATTTTCTTCGTTTTTATCCACCTCGTCTGCCGCATTATTGTTATTTCCACAGGCAGTAAACATACATAACGTCATTACAAGCGCTGTACTCATAAGAATCTTTTTTACTTTTTTTCTCATATTCGTCTCCTGTTCCCGAAAGGCATTCCATTCCCTCCGATTTTTATATTGTACTTTTAATATGTGCAATTGCCGGTACAATATTCTGGTATAAATTTCCATATTTATGGCGGAACATCTTTTATCCAGGAAACATTTTTACAGCAAAAAAGGGATGCCATTTGGCGGCATCCCCTAGATTTCACTGCAATTTGATTTGCAAGATCATGATTTATTCTACGCTTACACTGTGCTTATTTTGCTGCGATCACGTCGCTCATATCGTAGCGTCCTGCTGGTTTGCCTGCAAGGAATTTCGCTGCTTCGATCGCACCTTTTCCAAATACAGCCTTGGAATAAGCAGTATGTTTGAACTCGATCACTTCGTCCGGACCAGCAAAGATCACTTCATGCTCGCCGACGATTGTTCCGCCACGCACTGCTGAGATACCGATCTCTTTCTCATCACGCATCTCACGTTTCTGGCTGCGATCGTAGATATAATGGTACTGATTGTCCATCGCCTCGTTCAGACTGTCCGCAAGCGCAAGAGCAGTTCCGCTCGGTGCATCTAATTTCAGATGGTGATGCTTTTCCACGATCTCCATGTCAAATCCTGCGGTCGCAAGAACCTTCGCTGCATCCTGAAGGAGCTTCAGCAAAGTATTGATACCCAGAGACATATTTGCAGATTTCAAAACTGCAACTTTTTTCGCAGTTTCTTCCACTTTCGCAAGCTGTTCTTCGCTTAATCCGGTAGTGCATAAAACTACTGGAAGCTGGCGCTTTTCACAATATGCCAAAAGTGCATCTGTCGCCTTCGCAGAAGAAAAGTCGATCAGCACATCTGCTGGTGTCTGACATTCTTCTATATTTGTAAATACAGGATAACTGTTCTTTCCGTCGTCTACTCTGTCGATCCCTGCTACGATCTGGGCATCTGCGTCCTGCGCTACAAGCCCTGAGATCACTTGGCCCATATGACCATTGCAGCCATGCATAATGATATTTACCATTTGTATTCCCTCTCATCCTCTCAAAACTTCTGTCCCATGCATCCGCATCTGTCAGCAGACACATCTTTTATTTTTTACTTAAGCGAGTTTGAGTCCAAAATCTGCCATTGCTTTTGCAAGAGCTTCTTTGTTCGCATCTTCCATCTCAGTCAGAGGCATACGAAGAGAACCAACATTCATTCCCATCAGGTTCATAGCCGCTTTTACCGGGATCGGATTTACTTCGCTAAACAGAGCTTTGATCAGCGGAATCGCTTTTAACTGGATCTCTGTCGCACCTTTCACATCGCCTTCCATAAACTTCATGACCATATCATGAGTTTCCTTCGGAGCAACGTTAGAAAGTACGGAGATCACACCAAATCCGCCAAGAGAAAGAACTGGCAGTACCTGATCGTCGTTTCCGGAATATAATTCAATACATCCGTCGGCCATAGACATCATTGTTGCGATCTGAGATAAATCTCCGCTCGCTTCTTTGATACCTACGATATTTTTTACATTTTTTGCAAGAGCAACTGCAGTTGCCGGCTGAATGTTGCATCCTGTACGGCTCGGAACATTGTACATGATGATCGGAGTTTCCGGAACAGCCTCTGCGATCGCTGTGTAATGTGCGATCAGACCTTTCTGAGTTGCTTTGTTATAATATGGTGTCACCACCAGAAGGGCATCTGCTCCATAGGAGGCAGCCTCTTTTGACAGCATAACTGCAGTCTCTGTGCAGTTAGAACCTGTACCTGCAATGACCGGAACACGCTTGTTTACCTTATCGATCGCGAATTTGATCGTTTTGAGATGTTCTCCGTGTGTCAATGTAGATGATTCTCCTGTTGTCCCGCAAATGATGATCGCATCTGTACTGTTTGCAATCTGGAACTCAAGGATCTCCTCCAGTTTTTCGTAATTTACCTTACCGTCTTCATACATCGGGGTTACGATTGCAACGCCTGCACCTTTAAAAATTGCCATTTGCTCTCCTCCTTATTCCTGTGTGGTTTTTATAGTATTTTCTGTAGTCAGCGTAGTGATACTGTCTGCAAACTCTCGCAGACCCTCCGGCAAAGTCCGGCCCGTAAGCAAAATATGCATACTCTCATCCTTCATTTTAAGGATCTCGCCGATTGCCTGTTCTGTGGTAATTCCATAATCCAAAAGTCCAAGGATCTCATCCAACAATAAACAGTCGCATTCCTGCGTCGCGATGACTTTTCTCGCAAAGTTTAAAGCATTAAGGATGTTGGTCTTCTCCTCATCCTTCTCCTGCTCGCTCAGTTCTTCATAGCACTGCTCCATCTTTTCAAAACGAAAGATCTTAATGTCCAGATTGTCCAATTCTTCCAGAAAATCCAGCTCTCTGCGCTCCCTACCTTTTAAAAACTGAATGATGATCACGCTTTTTCCCTGCGCAGCAGCTCTCAAACATTGACCGATCGCCAATGTAGTCTTGCCCTTCCCGCTTCCGCAGTAAACCTCTGTAAATTCTTTTTCCATAACAAACAATTCCTCTTGTCCGTCGGGCTGATACGCATTTATGCCCGCCTCTGCTGTTAAGTTTTTATTTCAGTTGTTGAATACGCTTATATTACCGCAGTTTGAAAAGAATTGCAAGCAATTGTTAACACAGTAAAGCCCTAAACTATGGGCTTGTCGCTGTCTCCCTCGCACAGTCATACACCTTACATCACACACCTAAGGTTATTCCATATATTCCAGCTTGCTTACTGAAACTTCATACGCCACTCTTTTTTCAGTCTCATTTTCTCCTGTACGTTTCATATATTCTCTGCTCTGGATACGTCCCCAGATCAGCACATGTCCGCCCACTTCAAAGGCAGAAGCATAGCGTGCGTTCCTGCCCCAACAGATACACGGTATGTAATCAGATTTGCCATAAGGTCTATTCACAGCCAAAAGCACATCAGCGATCTCACGTCCCAAAGGAGTCTTTCGATACACCGGCGGTTTACAGATAAATCCGTCTAAAAAGATCTGATTCACCGGAACATTCTCATCTTCCTCCTCAACAAATTTTAATTCCCTCGTAAAAACAGAAAGCACAAGGCGGTTATGTTTTTCCTCATGTCTATTATAAGAACGGAACTGACCATGGATCTCAACATATTCACCTACATAATCCTGCGTTACATCGACCAGCCGTTCTGATACCATCACCGGGATCCTATCCTCAGATTCACTTAGTCTTTTGACCAAAAGCTCCGTCATATAGAAGCCTTCTCCAAAGACCTGATGGCTGAAAGTAAATCCTGCTGCTATTTTTCCCATCATAGATACCTGATTGTTTTCAATAATTTTATCTGCCATAATGTGGTTCTCCTTCCCTGCAGAGCTAAAGATGTACTTTTTTCGACATCGTACTCTACTGCGACTTATATTGTTCTGTACAAGATATGCACATGTCCCACTCATTATGTCTAAAATTTCTGCGATTCATGAAAAAAATTTTTTCAACACCTTGTAATCTGACGAAAATGTGGTAAACTGAAAAATCGGGTGATGGTCGCCAAAACTTGCGGTCGTCACTTCAACGACTCAAACAACAAGATAATTACTATAATAGAATGATAAATCTGCAACTGCTCGTTTCAAACTTCATTTTTGTGAACTTGAAATGAGCGTTTTAAAGGAAAGGAAAAGATTTTATATGAGAACAAAACGAGAAGACGTACGTAATGTAGCCATCATCGCACACGTTGACCATGGTAAGACCACACTGGTCGATCAGCTTCTAAGACAGAGCGGTGTATTCCGTGAAAATCAGGAAGTTCAGGAACGTGTCATGGACTCCAACGATATCGAGCGTGAACGTGGTATCACCATCTTATCCAAAAATACCGCTGTTCATTATAAAGATACGAAGATCAACATCATCGACACACCAGGACATGCCGATTTCGGCGGCGAAGTAGAACGTGTTCTGAAAATGGTAGACGGCGTGATCCTTCTCGTTGATGCATTCGAGGGCGCAATGCCTCAGACAAAATTCGTTCTGAAAAAAGCTCTGGAGCTGGATCTTCATGTGATCGTCTGTATCAATAAGATCGACCGTCCGGAAGCCCGCCCAGATGAGGTTGTCGATGAAGTCCTTGAACTTCTGATGGATCTTGGTGCTTCCGATGAGCAGCTTGACTGTCCGTTCCTGTATGCTTCTGCAAAAGCAGGTCATGCAGTGATCGATCTGAACGATACACCTACAGATATGGCTCCGTTGTTCGAAGCGATCCTGAAATATATCCCAGGTCCAGAAGGAGATCCGGATGCAGATACGCAGGTTCTGATCAGCACCATCGATTACAACGAATATGTAGGACGTATTGGTGTCGGCAAAGTAGAAAACGGTAAGATCGCAGTAAACCAGGAGCTGACTCTGTTAAACCATCACGATATTGACAAACGTCAGAGAGTAAAGATCGGAAAACTTTATGAATTTGACGGTCTGAATAAGGTTGAAGTAAAAGAAGCTGGAATCGGTTCTATCGTTGCTGTTTCCGGTATCACAGAGATCCACATCGGAGACAC
>CAZSTD010000017.1:0-9298 GCA_964609645.1 uncultured Blautia sp. | reverse complement strand
GAATCGGTTCTATCGTTGCTGTTTCCGGTATCACAGAGATCCACATCGGAGACACCCTGTGCGGCGGCGAAAATCCAGAAGCGATCCCATTCCAGAAAATCTCTGAACCTACGATCGCTATGAATTTTATCGTAAATGACAGCCCTCTTGCAGGTAAAGAAGGTAAATATATCACTTCCCGCCATCTGCGCGACCGTCTGTACCGCGAGCTCAACACAGACGTCAGTCTTCGCGTAGAAGACACAGAGACAACTGAATGCTTCAAGGTTTCCGGACGCGGTGAGCTTCATCTGTCTGTCTTGATCGAGAATATGAGACGTGAAGGTTATGAATTTGCAGTCAGCAAACCAGAAGTTCTCTATCGCACCGATGAGCGCGGAAAGAAACTGGAGCCAATGGAGATCGCTTACGTGGATGTTCCGGAAGAATTTTCCGGCACTGTCATCCAGAAATTAAGCGAACGTAAAGGAGAACTTCAGGGAATGAGCACTGCAAGCGACGGCAGTGTGCGTCTGGAATTCCACATCCCGTCCCGTGGTCTGATCGGCTTCCGCGGTGAGTTTTTGACCTCCACCAAGGGAACTGGTATCATCAATACGATCTTTGACGGATATGCACCGTACAAGGGAGACTTCATGTACAGAAAACAGGGATCTTTGATCGCTTTCGAAGCTGGAGATGCCGTTACTTATGGTCTGTTCTCTGCACAGGAACGTGGAACTTTATTTATCGGACCTGGTGCTAAAGTTTACAGCGGTATGGTCATCGGTCAGAACGGAAAGGCCGAAGATATCGAGCTGAACGTCTGCAAGACCAAACATTTGACCAACACTCGTTCTTCTTCCGCTGACGATGCACTGAAGCTGACTCCACCGCGTGTTCTGAGTCTGGAGCAGGCGATCGAATTCATCGACCAGGATGAACTTCTCGAAGTTACACCTGAGAGTCTGAGAATCAGAAAGAGGATCTTAGACCCTCGTGAGCGTAAGAGAGCTGCTTTCAAAAACAAATAAAAATCGCTTTTAACAAGAACCCCTGTGAATATTCTGACAATTTTCACAGGGGATTTTTTTCGGTTTTCGATGGAATTTTTCTAATTTTACTTATTATCTAAATTTTTTATTCAATTTATCTTCAAATTTTTTATTTTCCATTTTTTATGTATTTTCCATAATTTTTCTTAAAAATATTTGTTAAATTTTTCACTAATCTTTAAATTGACAAGTGATTAACAAAGGCATATAATGTCCTTAATGAAGTTGTTAATTTTTTAACGTTATCTTTTTAACCTTTATTACACCCTAAAAATCGTGTTGGTTGTTACGGTTTTGTCTAGCCTGTTAAATTATTCTCACTTTTTTCAGACAATTGATATTTTATTCACGATTTTCGAGTAATTTTGCACAATTTTTGACCCAATTTTTCGTCACCCAAAAACCAAAGTTACTATTGACCAAATTATCAGTATATTTGTATAATAGAGTCATAAGAAAGGCCACGGTAATTAAAATTTATTTTTAAGGAAAGTCAGAACAGGAGGATTTCCAAATGGCAAAAAAAGAAAACAACATCCCAACTATCATTGACAGCACTGAAGCTCTTAGCGCAAAAATCGCTGCTATGAGAGAAGCTCAGAAAGTTTTCGCTACCTACACTCAGGAACAGGTAGATAAAATTTTCCAGGCAGCTGCTACTGCAGCGGACAAAGCTCGTATCCCGCTCGCTAAAGCTGCTGTTGCTGAATCCGGAATGGGTATTGTAGAAGACAAAGTTATCAAAAATCACTTTGCAGCAGAGTATATTTACAATGCATACAAAAACACAAAAACTTGTGGTGTTATCGAAGAAGATAAAACGTACGGAATTAAGAAAATTGCTGAGCCAATCGGTCTGATCGGTGCCGTTATCCCTACAACTAACCCGACTTCAACAGCAATCTTCAAAACATTACTTGCTCTGAAAACAAGAAACGCGATCCTGATCAGCCCGCATCCACGTGCAAAAGGATGTACAAACGCAGCTGCTAAACTCGTTCTTGACGCTGCTGTTGCTGCAGGTGCTCCAGAAGGCATCATCGGATGGATCGATGTTCCAAGCCTTGAGCTTACAAATCAGTTAATGCATGAAGCAGACATCATCCTGGCAACAGGTGGTCCTGGAATGGTTAAAGCTGCTTATTCTTCCGGAAAACCGGCATTAGGCGTAGGACCTGGAAATACACCAGCTATCATCGACGAAACAGCTGACATCCGTCTGGCAGTTAACTCCATCATCCATTCCAAAACATTTGACAATGGTATGATCTGTGCTTCCGAACAGTCCGTAACTGTTGTTGAAAGCATTTATAAGAAAGTAAAAGACGAATTCGCATATAGAGGATGCTACTTCTTAGCACCAGACGAAATCGAAAAAGTTAGAAAAACAATCCTGATCAACGGCGCATTAAACGCTAAGATCGTAGGTCAGAAAGCCGCTACTATCGCACAGATGGCAGGCGTTACTGTACCAGCAGAAACAAAGATCCTTATCGGTGAAGTTGAATCTGTAGATATCAGCGAAGAATTTGCTCATGAAAAACTTTCCCCAGTACTTGCTATGTACAAAGCAAAAGACTTTGACGATGCTATCGAAAAAGCTGCACAGCTCGTAGCAGATGGTGGTTATGGACATACATCTTCTCTGTACATCGACGTTAAAGAAACAGAAAAAATGGAAAAACATGCAGCAGCTATGAAGACTTGCCGTATCCTGATCAATACTCCTTCTTCTCAGGGTGGTATCGGTGACCTTTATAACTTCAAACTTGCTCCATCTCTTACTCTTGGATGCGGTTCTTGGGGTGGAAACTCTGTATCTGAAAACGTAGGTGTTAAACACCTGATCAACATTAAAACAGTTGCCGAAAGGAGAGAAAATATGCTCTGGGTTAGAACACCGGAAAAAGTTTACTTCAAAAAAGGCTGTCTGCCGGTTGCTCTGGATGAGCTTGGCACTGTTATGCATAAGAAACGTTGCTTCATCGTAACAGACTCCTTCCTTTACAAAAATGGACATACAAAGAAAATCGAAGCTAAATTAGATGAAATGGGCATCGCTCATACATGCTTCTACGATGTAGAACCAGACCCATCTCTCGCTTCCGCTAGAGCTGGTGCTGCTGCAATGCGTGCATTCGAACCAGACTGCATCATCGCTATGGGTGGTGGATCCGCAATGGATGCTGGTAAGATCATGTGGGTTCTCTATGAAAATCCAGACGCTAACTTCGACGATATGGCTATGGACTTCATGGATATCCGTAAGAGAGTTTACACATTCCCACACATGGGCAAAAAAGCTTACTTCGTAGCTGTTCCTACATCTTCCGGTACAGGTTCTGAGGTGACACCATTCGCGATCATCACAGACAAAACAACAGGAATTAAATGGCCTCTGGCAGACTATGAATTAATGCCTAACATGGCTATCGTAGATACAGACAACATGATGAGTGCTCCAAAAGGACTTACATGCGCTTCCGGTATCGACGTTATGACTCATGCACTTGAAGCATACGCTTCCGTAATGGCTTCCGACTACACAGATGGTCTTGCATTACAGGCTATCAAACTTGTATTCGAATATCTGCCACGTGCATACAAAGATGGTTCTGACGTTGAAGCTAGAGCTCATATGGCTAACGCTTCCTGTATGGCTGGTATGGCATTTGCCAACGCATTCCTGGGTGTAAACCACTCTCTGGCTCACAAACTGGGTGCTTTCCATCACCTGCCACACGGAATTGCTAACGCAGTTGTTCTTCTTCATGTACTTCGTTACAACTCAGCAGAAGTTCCGACTAAGATGGGTACATTCCCACAGTACCAGTATCCACATACACTGGCTCGCTACGCAGAAGTTGGCCGTTATGTAGGTCTTACAGGTGAAACTGATAAAGAAGTATTCGACAAACTGCTCCAGAAACTTGATGACTTAATGAGAACAATCGAGATCAAACCACTCATCAAAGATTACGGCGTAGACGAGAAATACTTCCTTGAAACTCTCGACGAAATGACAGAGCAGGCCTTCAATGACCAGTGTACTGGCGCTAACCCGAGATATCCATTAATGTCAGAGCTGAAAGAAATCTATCTGAAAGCTTACTATGGAGAAGGAAAAGAAGTTAAATAATATTTAACTGAACGCTTCCTATAAGCATATTGGTATTAATAAAAAATATCTATATAAATTGTCCAAACGAGTAACAACTTAAACGATCTTCGTTTAATCCAATAATGATAAGAACTCCCCATAGGATACAACACTCCTGTTGTGATCCGATGGGGAGATTTCTTTTTCCAGAAAGAGAAATTTTTCAGACAGATAACATTTACATAAATAGAAAGGATGAGATTATGAGAGATCAAAGCAAAAGCCAATTGACTACACACTGCTACTTAGAAAAAGACGGCAAATACCTGATGCTGCACAGGATCTCAAAAAAAAATGATGTAAACAAAGACAAGTGGATTGGTGTCGGAGGACACTTCGAGGAAGGTGAAAGCCCTGAGGAATGTGTGTGCAGAGAAGTCCTTGAGGAAACTGGCTATACACTCCTCTCCTGCAAATTCCGCGGCATTGTCACCTTTACGCAGGAAGGTTACGGAACAGAATATATGTGTCTGTACACTTCCGATAACTTCTGTGGAACACAGAAAGAATGCGACGAAGGAAAACTTGAATGGATTCCTAAGGAAAAGCTATGCGAGCTTCCTATGTGGGAAGGCGATAAGATCTTCAACCGTTTAATCTCACAGGATGCTCCTTTTTTCTCCCTGAAGCTCACTTACAAGGGCGATCAGCTTGTCGAAGTTGTTTTAGATGGAAAAGCTCTTGATCCTGCCTAAAGTCCCATGTAAAAGCATATAAAAACCATAAAAAATCACCGCAGAACCATCTCGGATCTGCGGTGATTTTTCATTGGGAATTCCCATTAAAGTTTACATTTATTTTATTCTACTTCTTCTGGCTCCATGCTGCGCATATGCTCATCATTTTTTACGATGTCATATTTCTGACGATATTCGCCGAAATATGTATAATATTCTGCACTGTCAGATGGATAGATCTTAGAATCATGGATATGCATATCCAATTCCACATCTCCGCTCTTTAACAATGCTACCATCGCACTTGCACAGTGTGCTGCAATACGGTTAAAGCTGTTTAAGATATCGGTAAATACCGTTCCTTCTTCCAGACCACATTCTCCGTTGCTCAAGCGCTCTACATGGTGCATCTTCAGCTCATTGCACAGAGTGGTGATCACAACACCCAACGGTGCAACTCTGCGTGCCATCTCTTTATCATCGTTGAGGAATGCACGGCAGGTCACATTGATCACTTCACGTACCGCTTCCATGACTACATTCAGTTCATCCCATGCAGCCTCAGAAAACTCGGTATGATTCTCATGCATCTCGCTGGAGATATGTGCGATATAAGAAGCATGATCACCGATTCTCTCGAAGTCATTGATCGTATGCAGGTAAAGGGAAGTCTGTCTTGTCTGTGCACTGTTCATCTCATGCTTTGTGAGTTTCATCAGGTAATCACCAAGACGGCTCTCATATTTATCGATCAGGTCTTCTTTTCGCTGAACCTTGTCAAATTTATCCTGCTGGTAATCATTCAGAAGATTCATCGCACGGTTTACATTCTTGCGAAGTTTTCTTGACATACCGCTCATTGCTCTATGACACTGACCGATCGCAAGTGCCGGATAATTCAAAAGACGTTCTTCCAGAAGATCGAAGTCTGCTTCGTCTTCCAACTCCTCTGCACTGTCCTTCACCAGTCTGCATACAAGCTGTTCGATCTTAGGTATGAACGGGAACAGGATACATACGGTCACCGCACGGAATACTGTATTCAGAAGCGCGATAGCCACTGGTGTCATTGTCATATCCATAAATGAAAAATGTATGATCGCGTGGAGTGTATAGAATACCACTGACCAGATGATCAGACCAAATAAGTCATTGAGCAAATATACCAGCGCTGTACGTTTACCATTCTTATTAGCACCAATCGCAGAGATCAATACCGGACAGGCTGCACCTACGCCGATACCAAGAACGATCGGGAATGCACTGGAAAATGACAGCAGACCAGTTACAGATAACGCCTGCAGCACACCAACTGTCGCAGATGCACTCTGAAGCACTGCGGTAAATGCGATACCAACCAAAATTCCGATGATCGGATTGGAAAACATCGTCAGCATTTCAATAAAAACAGGACTCTCTTTCAACGGTGAAACTGCTCCACTCATCGTCTGCATACCTGTCATCAGGATCGCAAAACCAAGCATGATATTTCCAATATTCTTATGCACGGAACGTTTGCAGAACATGCGCAGGATGATACCGATGATCGCTACCACTGCAGAGATCGTCGCGGTAGATAAGATCTTAGCGATACCGCTCTTACCCTCGATATAGGAAAGACATAAGATCCATCCTGTGATACTGGTTCCGATATTGGCACCCATAACGATACCGATCGCCTGTTTCAGCTTCATCATACCGGAGTTTACGAAACCGATCACCATGACCGTTGTAGCAGAGGATGACTGGATGACACTGGTAACTGCAGTACCAAGCGCAACTCCTTTTAATGGCGTATTTGTCATTCGATACAGGAACGCTTCCAATTTATTGCCGGCAACCATCTTCAGGCCATCGCCCATCAGTGACATACCGAACAAAAACAAAGCCACTCCGCTTAATAATGACAAGATCATTGAAAAAATTTCCATAATTTTCTCCTTTGTCGTTTTTTGGATTTTCGACTTCTTCTTTCGAAAATCGGCGATAAGAAAAGCAGGTTATTTTACATACATTTTACTAGAATTTAACCTGCTTTTTACTTTTACATTCTTATTATGTCACGTTGCACGCATGATTACAATCTCTATTTTTTTTTAAAAAGATTTTTTTAATCAAAATACAATAAATGGGACTCAAAAATCCATGTTATCTCTCGTCTCTGCTGCATCCAAATTCATCCGCCAATTTCTTGAATTCCGGCAGAGAATGAATGATCGTATCGTAGGATACACAGTAAGCCAAACGCACATATCCCGGGCAGGCAAATGAGCTTCCCGGCACCATCAGGATATTATATTTCTTTCCTGCTTCACAGAACACTTTCTCGTCTGCTACCGGTGATTTCACAAACAGATAAAATGCTCCCTGTGGTTTGATGCACTCAAATCCGCACTCCTGAAGTCCATTGTAAAGTGCCTGGCGGTTCTTATCATATGCCGCGATATCTACCTCCGCATCTACGCATCTGGCGATTACCTTCTGCATCAAAGAAGGAGCATTCACGCATCCGATCGTGCGGTTTGCGATGGCTGCGGCTGCGATCAGCTCCTCGCTTCCATCTGCTTCATCCGGGATCACGAGATACCCGATACGCTCTCCCGGAAGGGAAAGAGATTTGCTGTAGGAATATCCAACGATCGTGTTGTCATAATATTTTGTCAGATACGGAACTTCTGCTCCGTCATAAGCCAGCTCTCTGTATGGCTCATCAGAAACCAAATAGATCACTGTGCCAAATTCCTGCTGTTTCTTTTCCATGATCGCAGCCAGCTTTTTGATCGTTTCCTCAGAATAGATCACGCCCGTCGGATTGTGCGGAGTGTTTACGATGACTGCTCTTGTTTTCGCTGTGATCTTCTGCTCAAATTCTTCCAGATTTGGCTGGAATGTGGAAGTATCCGGAGAGATTTCCACAAGTTTGCCGTCAAAATTCTTCACATAAGCACCGTATTCCAAAAAGTATGGTGCAAAGACGATCACTTCTTCTTCCGGATTTAAGATCGTCTTAAAAATAATATTCAATCCACTTGCTGCTCCAACTGTCATGATAAGATTCTTCGCCGCAAAACTTGTTCCAAAGCGGCGGTTCAAAGACTCTGCGATCGTCTGGCGTACATCCTCAAATCCAGCATTGCTCATATATCCGTGTAAAACGGTAGGTTCTTCCTCGTTGACAAGGTCAATGATCGCTTCCTTAACGCAATCCGGAGCCGGCACACTCGGATTGCCCAGACTGAAATCAAACACTTTATCTGCTCCGTAGATCGCGCGCAGGCGATTTCCTTCCTCAAACATCATGCGGATGGCGGAATTGTTTTTTACATAAGGTTTCATTTTTTCTGCTATCATAGTCTTTTCTCCTACTATTATAAAGTAGTAGTGTTTATAGTCCCTCTCCAAGGACTGTATACTATTGAAGATACTGTGAAGTTTTTCTCCATTTGGATAAGTTAATTTCATTTTAGACTTATTAAGGTAAAGTGTCAACGTGTAAAATCGTCAAAGACATGCTCCTCTCAAACCGAAAAAAACATATAAATCCCTATAAAAAATGGGGAGGCATCCACAAGAATGCCACCCCATTATGATATTTTATCAGTCTTTTACGCTTAATCGCACCAGTGCTCTCTGGAGCTTGGCTTCCGCCATCTTATAATCATGGTCTGTCAGTCCGCCTTTGGCGATCATCTGTTCCGCACGCGCTTTTGCATCGCGGGCACGCTGCTCATCAATGTCTTCCTTCCACTCCCATGTGGTAGCAAGGACACGGCAGGTTCCATTCATTACAGAAAGCATTCCTCCAATGCAGGCTGCTGTGCGTTTCGTTCCATCCGCCATGACAACCTTTGCCTCTCCCATACCAAGAGCAGTACAGAAATTGCAATGTCTGGCGAGGATAGCGAGATCACCGGTGATCGTTCTGCACGATACGCGCTCTACTTCACCTTCAAACTGCAGGCCATCCGGTGTTCCGATCCGTAACGGGAAGGTACTCATAGGCTCCCTCCTTTACTGCTTTTTCGCTTTTTCGAATACTTCATCAATAGTTCCTACAAACAGGAAGCAGCTTTCCGGAATATCGTCACACTCACCGTTAAGGATCATCTTGAATCCTCGCAGTGTTTCTTTCAGAGGAACATATTTACCAGGCATACCTGTGAACTGTTCTGCAACAGAAAAGCTCTGAGACAGGTATCTTTGTACCTTACGCGCACGGCTTACTGTACGTTTATCTTCTTCTGAGAGTTCATCCATACCCATGATGGCGATGATATCCTGAAGCTCTTTGTAGCGCTGCAGAACTCGCTGTACGGATCTGGCGATCTCGTAATGTTCTGTTCCTACGATCTCCGGTGAGAGGATACGGCTGGTGGAATCCAGTGGATCTACTGCCGGATAAATACCCTGGCTGGAGATCTCACGGG
>CAZSTD010000016.1:0-24510 GCA_964609645.1 uncultured Blautia sp. | reverse complement strand
AAATGTCTGCCTTCATGAGTAAAAGCAGACAACGCTCCGAAGCTGCGGATCAACGGAGTTGGTTGTTACACTTTACACGGAAGTTTAACCTCGCCATACCAAGCAGGTTTCCTGGCTCCAGGCTCATCGCTCCTCTCTCCTTCTCATGCTATGGCACAATGGACTCTTGAGATTTGCTCCTCTGTTACAGTGACCGGATCGCTCAGGTTTCTCACCTGATTCCCTCTTTCTGTACTACTTTTCTCGTAGTATCAGCACTTAATATGTTCTGTATGGAATTATACTAACCATATAGTATCACGTCACACTCTGTATGTCAATATATTGAGTTTTTGTTCGTAAAAAAATACAATAAAAAGAGGAAATCCGTCAATATTCGCATGATTTCCTCTTTACTCGCTTTTATTTATCTCTCTATGATCCTTACACCAATCTTCTTACAGAAACAATCGTTCTGTAAGCTGCATTGTTGCTGATCTTAATGCCATCTACAGAGTTGGAAGCATGAACGATCTGTCCATTTCCCATATAGATCGCTACATGTCCGCCATAACAGATCAGATCTCCCGGCTGTGCATCTGCGTAGGAAACTGCTGTACCTGCATTCTGCTGCTCATAGGAAGTTCTCGGAAGGCTTACTCCGAAGTTCGCATAAACACTCTGTACGAATCCAGAACAATCTGCACCGTTGGTAAGGCTTGTTCCGCCCCATACATATGGATTTCCTACAAACTGTGTCGCATAGTCTACTACAGAAGAACCTGATCCAGAATAGGAGCTTCCTGAGCTGGAAGACTGCTGGCTCTCATATTCATCTGAGGATACCGTATTGTCGGAATCGATCACGTTTCCATACTCATCATACTCATAGTCATCAGAAGAACCTGCACTTGATCCATCCTCATAGTCATCTTCATAGGAAGGCTCGTCATAGCTTTCGTCTACTGTCTCATCGCTCTCATAGATAGGATCTCCGTCCTCATCATACTCAACATCATAAGATTCTGTATATTCGTCATAATCTTCGTAATCATCAGAGCTTGCTGCTTCCGCTGCTGCAGCTTCCTCAGCCGCACGTCTTGCTGCTTCTTCTTCCGCCTGGCGTCTGGCTTCCTCCTCTGCTGCAATTCTCTCTGCTTCCAGTCTCTGGATCTCCGCTGTCTGCTCTGCTAACAGATTTGCATACTGTGTTGCCTGGTACTGTGCGTACTCGATCTCACTTGCGTAATCTGCGGAAATAGCTTTCTTCTCATCGATCTGAGTCTGAAGGATATAGGACTGTTCTTCGTAAGCTGCTTTCATTTCTTCAAGCTCTGCTTTATCGGACTCATACTGTGTTTTGAGTTTATTTACCTCATTGATCGTATTTACATATTTATCCAGGTTCTTTCTATCCTGTTCATACATCTGCTGTGTATTCTCTGCACGTGTAAGAAGCTCGCTCAGATCCTCTGAATTGAGCATCATCTGAAACCATGCGGTATCTCCACCCTGCTCATACAGGCACTGGATACGCTTCTTCATGCTCTCATACTGTTTATCACGAGCTTTCTGTGCTTTCGCCAGATCCTGCTTTGTGCGGATGATCTCGATCTCTTTATTTTCAATATCTCCTTTGAGTGTGTCAATGGAGATCATGACACTTACAAGACTGGAATCCAATGCTGAAATCTCGCTTTCAAGCTGTGCTTTCGCATTTTCCAGTTCGTACATACGGGAATATGTAGCATCAAGCTGCTGGCTTGTGATCGCCTGCTCTGCTCGTAATTCATCTTCTCTGGATGCGCTTACGCTGACTGCCTGCGTTGCGCACATGACTAATGCTAATATCAGACTTACAATTCTTTTTTTCATGAATTCTCACCCTCGTAACCAATTTCTTTCTATATTGTAACATTTACGAAATATCTAATTTAATTCCTGTACATATTAACATATCACTTGTTGGATTGCAAGGTTTATTTAGAATAAATTTTAAACTTTTGTAACATTTAGTAACGTTTCCGAAATCTCAAGGAATTTTATTACATAATATTACCAAAAAAACTTACCACGAACCGCTCCTTTCGGATGCATAGCGACCAAAAAAGAAAGCAGGAAACACTCTAAATGTCTTCCTGCTTTCTTCTTATTTTCTTAAATTCTTATAATTTACATTTTTTGCATTTACAGCATTTACGCCTTATGCTTATGCCTTACTTATATTTATACTCTTATCTCGATCTCTGCGGCCTTTTATCAGTTGAACAGATCTGCGAGGATCTGATCTGCTGTCATGTTCAGATATCCATCCGGGTCAGAAAGTGTGCTGCTATTCCATCTGAGGAAATTTCCCTGTCTGATATAATTGCCGCTGGAAGTATGATAGTCATACTTTGTATATCCCGGGTATCTGGACATATACTGTTTCGCAAGAGCGATCGCCTGGCTGGAATAACCTCCAGACGGTGTCGGAGTACCGGAAATCTGAACACCTGCGTTCGGTGTAGAGTGTACGATCACCGCACTCTTATCTTCACACTGTCCCAGGATGATCCAAGTATGTCCATCATTGTATCCGACATCTCCCGGATACACTTTCCAGTCGTCGCTTGCAAGGTTCGCCTGTGTGATAATGCTTCCCCAGCCCATAGACTTATAATAAGAACCAACTTCACCGGAAACAACGGTATATCCGCTTCCGATGCCTGACTTAGACTGCATTACCTGATAAGCTGCCCAGCCCACAAATCCGGAACAGTCAAATCCTTTTGCTCTGTTTGCAACGCTCAGGTCTCTGTAATTATTGTAATTATAGCTGCTAGTCTGGCTGTTATAGAACTCTGTCATCGTCGGGCTTAATCCCTTTCTGGTTGAATCATTCCAACCGCCGCCCCATACATACAGAGCCTGTCCAACCGGCTGCAGTGCGCCTGCAAGGTAATTTTTGATCGTTTTCGTTCCAGTAGAGCTTGTCGTTGTTGTCAAAGCTCCATTTGCACTGAAGTGATATTTCGTTCCGTCGATCGTAACATCACCAGTCACCATCACTCCGGTCTCCTCATCAAAGTAATACTTTGCTGAGCCGATCGTCGCCCATCCAACTGTCATCTTACCATTATTTGCATTAAAATAGTAAGTTTTGTCATCAAGGGTAGTAAAGCCCTTCGCCATCACGCCATCTTCCGGCTCGAAATATCTGTATTCATCGCTGGAATTCTTTGTCCAACCAGTGAGCATATAGCATGCACTTGTAAAGTATCTGGTGTTTCCTTTGCTGTCTGTGAGGAATGTCTTGCAGGCAGCTACACCACTGTTGCTGTAGAAGTAATATTTCTTCCCATTTAATGTCATCCACTTCGTCTTCATAAAACCAGTGGATGGGTCAAAATATCTCTTCTGATCCTTAGAGTCTGTCAGCCAGCCAGTCATCATGATACCAGCACCCTTGCTGAAATATCTCTTTCTGCCCTTGGAGTCTGTCAGCCAGCCCTTCGCCTGAACACCAGTCTTGGTGTCAAAGTAATATTTCTTTCCGTTGAGTTCCAGCCAGCCTTTCTGCTTGGAACCATCTTTATTTATGTAGTATGACTTTCCATTGATCGTTACAAAACCAGTTTTCGTCGCCGCGTGTACATTCGCTGCTGAAAAAGTAGACACTCCTACTGCAAAAAACAGTAAAAACAAGAGTATTCCCCAGATTCTAAACCTTCTGTTTACGTTCTGCATACATACCTTCCTTTTCTTTCTTTTTCGATATCAGAGCGTGTCCAAAAAGTATGGTCGAGTGTGGGTCACACTTTTTAGATACGCTCCGCATTTCATAAAACTTTTTTTACAATCTTGTTACGTTTCTATGACTCTATTATATTACACTTTCAATATTCAGTCAACAGAGAAGTAAAAATATGTTAAAGTTTCACGAAACTCTTCCGGTTTTCCCCCACAAAAAAGAGACAAAGTTCACAAAGAAACCTTGCCTCTTATTCATCTTTTTAAAATTCCAACCTGTAAAATATTAGCTGTAAGTCAGAGTCGTTGGATTTTACAGAAGATGCTTTCTAAGTTCTGCACCGTCAACTGCACTTAAATATGCCGGAGCCACATCGAAAACGGTCTTCGCGCCGTTTAATCCTTCTTTGCTCATGCGGTATGCTGCTCTTGCATAGGCAACCAGCACAGAAGATGTAAATTCCGGATTGGAATCCAGTTTCAGGCTGTACTCGATCACGTGATTGTTCTCATCGTTCCATCCTGTTTTACCAGAGCGGATCACAAATCCTCCGTGAGGGATACCACTGTGATCACGTTTTAATTCTTCTTCGGAAATAAAATGTACCGTTGTATCATATTCAGCAAAATAGTTCGGCATCGTCTTGATCTCATGTTCGATCTGTGCAAGGTCTGCACCTTCCTCTGCCACTACAAAGCATTCTCTTGTATGTTTCTGTCTGGTAGTAAGCTCCGGATTCTCTCCGTTTCTCACAGACTCCAGTGCCGCTTCCACAGGGATCGTATACTGTTTGCCATCTTTTACCCCTTTGATACGACGGATCGCATCGGAATGTCCCTGGCTTACTCCTTTGCCCCAGAATGTATAGTCCTTACCATTTGTAAGGATCGCATTTGCATAGAGACGGTTCAGGGAAAACATTCCCGGGTCCCAGCCTACAGAAATGATTCCTACATGTCCTGATCCTTTCGCCGCTTTGTCTACTGCCTCAAAATGCTCCGGGATCTTTGCATGAGTGTCAAAGCTGTCGATAACGTTGAACATTTTTACATATTCCGGTGTCTGCTTCGGAAGATCTGTCGCACTTCCGCCACAGATGATCATAACATCGATCTGATCTTTCATCTTTTCTACGTCATCTGTCTTATATACAGACGCTGTCTGTGTAAGGATCTTCACTGTCTCCGGTTCACGGCGTGTAAACACAGCCACCAGTTCCATATCCGGGTTATGTTTGATCGCACACTCTACACCACGTCCAAGATTGCCATATCCTAAAATACCAATGCGAATACTCATTGTTGATCTCCTCCTGTATGCTTTATTGTTTCACCACTTTAACATAGTAATATTTTCACAAATACTTGTCAACTTTTATTTCAAAAAAATTTATAAGAAACAGCTTGAAAACTCCTGTCAGCAGCAGAAAACTCCACCGCCAGGACAACACATACCGCACACGAGATTGGCAATGCACAGTTTCATGCAGTAATCGCCTCCGCCATACGGCATCCCACCGAAAGGACTCTGCATTTCCTGATACCAAGTTCCGCCGCCTTCCATTCGCTGCAGCAGCATACGATACTGTGCATTGTCCGGTTCCAGACGTACCGCTTCTCGGATATCTTCCAGAGCGTGAACATTGTTGCCCAGTCCCATATTCGCCATAGATGACAGATAATACCACTGCCCATTGCGTGATGAGAGCGAATTCAGTACATTCATTGCTTCCCGATAATGTCCGCTCTGAATGTAATTGGCGGCCGCCTGCCTGCGCATCGCTTCCTCATCCTGATACGTATTATCGGAATGTCCGGAAAATCCTCCGTTTCCTCCATACTGATATCCACCATAGCTGTTTCCATATCCGCTTCCGTATGCGCTTCCCTGCTCTCTTTCCTTCATGATCTGCTCATACGCCTGCTGTACCTGTTTAAATTTTTCTTCGGCCTGTTCCTTATTTGGATTGTCAATGTTCGCATCCGGATGGTAGATCCTGCTCAGCTTCCGGTATGCTTTCTTTACTTCTTCATCTGACGCATTTGGGGATATCCCCAGTATGCTGTACGGATCAATCATGTTCTTTCTCCCCTGTTCCTCTCCTTACTCTGCTCACAGCCTCAAATCTGCACCACACACCAGAGTAGAGGATGTTCCTCAATATATCTGTGTACTCTATAATAGGTAGTTTCTCAAATTCTCTGCAGGTCTGCGCCATCATCATGATCAGAAGCTGTCGCACCTGTTCTTCGAACCCATCCATTATATACTGTTCCGAAAAAGGATTGTAATTTCCTTTTTTTACATCTTCTTCCACATCATCGTACGCATCCAAAAGATAGATGAATTTCCCAAGGTAAAACCCCATCTTTCGAAGCGTCGGCTCCCACATATCTTCTTTCCATGCTAAGATTTCCTCCATGATATGTCCAAAGCAGCCAGATATCCGGTCGATGTCCTTCTCACCCTGTCTCTCCATCTCGGAAAGTTCCCCGAGCAGTCGGCAGATAGCTTTCGCCTTCTTAGGATAGCGTTGACTCAGCTTTTCATTTTTCCTTTCGAGGATCTTCGCATAACCCAGCGCAGTCACCTTTTTTTCATCATCCCAGTCATCCCTGCATTTATAATAGGTAAGAAGAATGTTCATATCCGCCCCATATTCTGTAGCTGAATTTCGGCGCACCGGCTGTCTGTGGAGCGGATGGATCATGCAGCGGATCTCCTTCTTCTGGGCAGGCAATTCATAGAGTGCACTGAGTAAGATCACCACAAATGTCATATCATAAGTGAGAGAGATCTGTCCTGATATCCCGTATCCTTCTTTGAGTTCTCTGCACAATCCGCAATAAAAAGAGCGGTACAGATCAAAGTCTTTGAACTTTATCTCTGGTTTATTCATCACCACATAGCCAAACATAGCCTTCTGCCTCCTGCTCCGTAAATTTCAAACATTTCAGCGTCTTTTAATAAATTTCTGATGACACTTTGGACATTCGATCTCCACCTTCTGTCCTTTTCCCCTTGGGATCCGGATCTTCTGTCCACATCCAGGACAGCTATAGATATGATGTGTCTTTCTCTGCGCCATCATGTTTTTCTCTTTATTAAAACGCTCACGCACCTTCCTTGTCCAGCCCAGATACTTCTGGTTCTCTGCATAACGCGCAGAAATATTTTTGGAAAAAATGCGATAATACGTATAAATGATCAGCACCAGACCAAGCAGATCCAGGATTTCGCCAGCTGCGTTTCTTCGGATAAAAGAACCAAGCACGATGAAAAGCAATGCAACACCCAGCGTAAATTTCGCAAACTGGTCCACTCCGTAGCGCTCCTGCATAAATTTGTTTAATTTGTCCTTCATGAAATTTCCTCTTTTCTAATTAACTAAATTTTTGAATTATCCCATATTCTAACATATCATGTTTATTTTTTCCACCCGTTACACAGGCACAGCCGGTGAAATCACAAAATTTTCACCGGCTGTTTTATCTTTTTTTATAAATTTTTGAAATTTTTCAGAAGGACATACCGCAAAAAACCGCCATAACAATAAGCTGTCATTTTTGCCTCATATCCATGACTCTCCATATTATGTCTGCTGAAGCGGTTATCCGGATGTATCGTACACATCAGATAAGGATACCGCTCTTTATCGATCCGCGCTTCGGCTGCCTCCAGCATTTTCGCCTGAAGACCATTTCCGCGATAGATCTTTCCCACAACTGCAGTATCCATCATCGCCACCTGTGCAAGCTGATCTGTGTCAAAGTCGAGATAATGCCCAAGATTTTCTTTATCCTCCGGATAGATCACAACAAAAAAGCCTGCGATCTCACCTTCCATCGTCTGCGCTACGAGCACAAACCCGTCCTTCTCCAGATGTTCCCAGATATAAGACTCGTCGCTCGCCACAAACCACTCCGGATGCTCTGTATCCGATCTGGCTTCTTCCATCAGCACCATGATCTTTGGCACATCTGCCTCTGTCGCTTCCCGTATCAGAAATCCCATGAGCTATTACTCCGCAAGTTCTGCTTCGCCGTCGTATGCTGCGTTCTCAGCATCTTCGGTGTCCATAGTCTCATATTCAGAGCTTTCTCCGTAAAGCTTCTCAAAGAACTTCATGGTATCCTGGTATAATACCGTTCTGTCCCCATCGGAAAGTTCGCTCAGTTCCGGATTTGCCTGTACACCTTCGGTCAGTCCGAAGACGTCTTTTAAAGATTTGCTGAGCATATTCAGCTCTGTAGTCAGATACATTTCTGTTCCATCTGCCTGGTAGGAACCTGTGCCGTCCGTGAGCACTTTCAGATAAATCTTCTGAACTTCCTTGGAAAGGATCTGTGCATTCTCACTGTCAAGCATCACAGATGCATATGCATCCTCACCCATCACCATGTAGAGGGCGTCCGCGTCCCCTTCATATTCTCCACGGCAGAACTCCTGTGCCTGTGCAAAGAGTGACATCTGTTCCTCTGTCAGCGCAGATGTGTCGATCTCCTCAGTTATCTCCTCTGCAGCTATCTCCTCTGCTTCCATATCTATATCTGTAGTTTCTCCAGAAACGTCCTCGTATTCTTCCTGCCATTCCTCTTCAACTACCTCTTCATCCATCGTTCCCCAGGTGCTCTCATCCACGATCGCAAAGCCATCGTCTGAAACTTCACTGTTATCTGTATCCATTCCAGTCTCCTGCTCTAAAGTGACATCCTCTGTGGAACTCTCAAGGATATCTCCGCCCAGAACACTGTTGTCCACGCTGTTTAAGATGTCATCCTCATCCACAACATCTCCCGCATTGACTGTATCATCGCCTTCTGCATCGATCTCTCCCAGTCCATCTGAGGAAGTATTCTGATTTACCTGTTCCAGAGTTTCTTTCATATCGTCATAGTCATATTCCTGCTGTGCGATCCCCTGGAGAAGATTTACGATCTCATCTAACTGATCAGAATCCAGTGCCACATTATTCTCCTGTGCCACATTGATAACGATATTGTAGATGTCATCAATATTCTGTACGTTATCTTTGATCACCTGCATCTTAGAATTGTTCATCACCGTAGTTGCATCATTTTTGCCCACTTCGTCCGCAAGATTACCTGTGACTACCATCTCCTCGGTCGCCAGCTCTTTCTTCGTCTCATCGAGCAGTTCTCCGGTTGCTGTCTCATAAGCCATCTGAATACCTGTGAGTGCACCAGTACCGGAAACTTCAAACGGACACGCTGCCACAACCTCACAGTTCTTTACACCGGATGTGGAAAGAGAGGTTGCGATCATATTGCAGGTCACCCAGTTAAGATTCGCGGTACGTACCTTGATCCCGCCTGACTGTGTCGGTTTTACATAAGCACAGCTCACGGTTCTAGTTCCGATCTGTTCAAGCGGAACATATGCGCTTAAATGATCTCTCTCATCCTGATTTGTGATCGTAAGGATCTGCACCTGGCTGCTGTCCACATTGAAATAACGCATCATTGTATTTTTCTGCTCATCTGTAAGGTCTGCACCAAGTGTCACAACTTTCATGGAATCTGCCATTGTCGGCACACTTGTTCCTGAAAGCACTAAACTCGCACTGCACAGCAATGCCGCTGCTAATTTTGCTTTTCTCATAATAGGCCCTCCTTTGATTTCTCCCATTATACCATGTTTTTATATAGATTTGTAATTTTATTCTTTCTCTATGTCACTTATCTGATATTTCTATATATCTTTTAGCTACTGATATCTACTATGAGTTTGTTGTCCATATGTATTCTTTATTTGTGATATCTATTATCGTTCTATGGTTTAGATATATCATCAGTCTGTCGTTCATATATGTTATCTACGATTTATATATTACTGTTCATCCCGTTTTGGGATCAGCTACGCGATCATAAGATCCCCAGACCTTCCAGCAAGATCTTCGCTCCGATCAAGATCAGGATACATCCGCCGCAAAGCTCCGCTTTGGACTTATACTTCATACCAAACAGGCTTCCAATCTTCACACCTGCTGCGGAACAGACAAATGTAGTCACGCCGATAAAAGAAACCGCCGGAACGATCGCCACCTTCAAGAATGCGAAGGTCACTCCTACTGCAAGCGCGTCAATGCTTGTCGCCACCGCAAGCAGGAACATCGATCTTACATCCATATCTGCATTGACAGATTCTTCTTCCTTTGACTCCTTGATCATGCTCACACCGATAAATACTAACAGTGCAAATGCGATCCAATGGCTGTATCGAGTGATCTTATCTGCAAATAAATGTCCCGCATAGTACCCGATCAATGGCATCAATGCCTGAAATCCGCCAAACCACGCACCTGCGATACACATATGCTTTGCCTTGATCTTTCCCAGAGAAAGTCCCTTACAGATAGATACCGCAAAGGCATCCATAGACAGCCCTATCGCCAGTATAAAAAGTTCCAAAATACTCATAATTCCCTGTTTCCTCCTTAAATTTGTATAAAATTTTTCAGCATACCCAAAATAGCTCTCCGACATACTGCGCCTGCACCGACAGCTTATTTCCAACGCATGACAATAAAAAAAGAGACGCACGGACAGCCCTAGACTGTCCATGAGTCTCATCGTTTACAGTAATACCGGGTGCACATCGCACCATTATGTCGATAATACTACATATTCCTAAATATGCCGATTACTCCCTCTTGGAGATTCTCCATATTCTACCATATTGATTGCTTTTTATCAAGTATATTTTCACTTCATGCCGTTAAAAATAATGATATTTGTCTCTTTTAGCCACGAGGAAGATCGCTCCAAAGATCACTGCCATAACCTCCGCAGCAACGATGGAGAACCATACTCCGTCGATTCCAAAAAGCGCCGGCAAAAGCAATACCGCAGCCACCTGAAATACCAGCGTACGAAGGAAAGAGATAAGCGCAGAGGTAACTCCATCGTTCAAAGCTGTAAAGAATCCAGATGCAAAGATCGCAAATCCCATAAATCCAAAAGACAAAGAGAAAATACGGAATCCCGACACAGTCAATTCCATCAAAGTTGCATCATAGCCGACGAACATTTTTGCAAGCGGAGTCGCAAGGATCTCCGCAGCCAAGATCATCGTGATCCCAAAACATCCGATCATCACAAGGCTCTTTCTAAGGATTCCTTTCAGCTCTGCATGATTCCCCGCTCCGTAGTGATAGCTGACCACAGGTGCAGTGCCGATGGAATATCCGATAAACGCCGCTGCAAAGATCATGCTGACATACATCATAACTCCGTATGCTGCAATGCCGTCCTCACCTGCATATTTTAAAAGCTGGATATTATAGAGCATACTCACGATACTCATCGAGATATTACTCATAAATTCTGAAGATCCATTGATACATGCGTGTAAAACTGCCCGTCCGTAGAAAGTTGTTTTTCCAAGGCGAAGGATGCTGCTGTTTTTGCGCCCAAAATAGATCACTGGGATCACTCCGCCTACCACCTGGCTCATTGCAGTTGCGAGAGCTGCACCGGACAGTTTAAGCTCCTGCGGCAGCAAAATAACAAGCACTGCGTCCAACACCATATTGGTGACACCTGAAGATACCGTCACCATAAGACCAAGCTGCGGCTTCTCTGCGGTGACAAAAAAGGACTGAAACAATAACTGCAGTACATTAAATGGCAGCGCAAGCAAGATGATGCGTGCATACCTCACTGCATTTTCCAGCATTTCCCCTTCTGCTCCAAGCAATATCGCAATTGGACGGATAAATATAAATCCCAAGATCGCAAACAAAATCCCAAGTGCAAGAGCTATGTAGACAAACAGGGAAAAGTATCTGTTTGCCTGCTCATTTTTACCTTCTCCGAAACTCTTTGCCACGATGGCAGAGCCACCGGTCCCAAACATAAACCCAACCGTCGATAAGATCATCAGAAACGGCCAGATCAGGTTGATCGCTGCAAACGGGGTCTTTCCCGCAAAATTGGAAACAAAGAATCCGTCCACCACACTGTAGACAGATGCAAAGATCATCATGCCGATGGATGGCAAGGTAAAACGGATCAAACGTCGATACGTGAAATGATCTGATAACTGAATTGGTTTTTTCATAAACTCCCTGCCTTTATCTCTCAAACTGTTTTTCCCATTTCGTAGGCTTCTTTCAGTTTTTCTGTCTCTTTGATCTCGCCTACATGATATACGCCGGTTCCATAGATGATCCCTTTTTCCACAGCACCTTCCACACAATCTGCATATCCTCTGAAACATGCAAGTGTGGTATCCATCGATGTTTTTTCTTCATCTGCTGCAGTCATGATATAATACATCTCTTTATTTTTCACCTCTGTCCAGCGGCACACACTTCTGTCAATGACTGATTTGAGCTGTGCATCGATAGAGTAAAAATAAACCGGGCTCGCCAGCACCATAACATCACAGTCGATCATCTTCTGCATGATCTCGGCCATATCGTCCTTGATCGCACAGATCCCAGCTTTCTGACAGGCATAGCACGCCATACAATGCGCAACCTTTTTCTCCTGCACACGGATTTTTTCTACTTCATGTCCGGCTTCCTTTGCACCGCGCATGAATTCATCACACAATAAATCGGAATTTCCACCTTTTCTAGGACTTCCAGATAAAATAAGTACTTTCTTCGCCATAATCTTTTCCTCCAGTTCACATACTGTCCTCTATTATAGCGAAAAAAGTACCCTCTGAGAAGTCCCTTTTCTTAGATCTATAGCTTTTATCAATTTCCTCATATCCACTTTAGCGAAGATATTCTACTCTTTTTCCTGATAGATCAATGTTTCCGGATGAGAGAACTCCAATCTCAGCTTCTCATTCGGATTTACAAGAAGATTTAATATCCCAGGTACCTTTTCTAACACTAAGTCTTTCATTTTCAAGAGAATTATGTGTTTCGCTTTCTTTTAATTCATTGGCTTTCCAATCGACAATTTATCTTGGTTTTTCAATAGAGTTTTTAATAAATACTATAATTTAAATCACAGACATTAATTACAATCTATTACACCGCCACTGTATTCTTGTTCCAGTTCATCTGCCAAATACGCATCACTCATGCAATGCATATCCGATACACCATCTCGAATCAGTTGATATACCTCTGAGTGATAAAAAAAGTTCAACGCTTCATCTAGAGAAAGATCCTGTTGTTTTGCAAAGTATTCAATAATACGACAGTATTTTTTCTGAAGCAAAATTGGATTTGCTGTCATAAATTTTCACTCCCCTCAAAATGCAAAAAAGATAACGCTTTTTCCGTGCGAAAACAAATTTGCAAATTTGGCTTTTCATAGCGCAGGCGATTGATGGCTTCTTTTTTGTCAATTAATCCATCAAAAAACAGTTCTACTGTATTGAATACCTTATCATTGGCAACGCCTCCTGCAACGAGATCATAATTTGTCAAATCCTTTCCACTACGGCAGTTCAAGATAAAACTAAGCCATTCTTCAGAATAGGAATCAAATTTTAAAGTTTTCAGCTCGTCTTCTCGACTCTCATCAAATTCATACCTGGAAATAATGCCATCTTTTCCTCTACGTTTAAACTTTGCACACCACTTTGCTGCCTGCTCATATAGTGGTGTAACATAAAAACCACGTCCAAAATCTACATTAGGCCGGGAATGTATCAAGTCTGGCTGTACAATCTCTAAAAAAGAGCCATGATAAAGAATCATACTTCTACTCCTCTTTCTTTCATTACATCAAGGAGATCATTTACGATATATTCCCGACTCTGTGTATGCAGAATCTCATATTCCGGAACTATATAGCCATTCAGAATATCGCTTTTTTCCGTAAATGCCTGATAGACACGTTCTGCATTTACATTTAGTTTTGCCGCTACATTTTCAATGCAAAATACAGCAAATTCTAGTTCATTAGAATTTTTAATTTTTTCACCCGCCATCATAAGCAATTCCTCCTTTTATGACAATTTTTATTTTTAAAATGGTGATTACTCATTGCCGTAAAATTTTTTTGTTCCTTCTCTGTTTTTTTTGCTTTTTTTGCCTGTGGGTAAAAAAGTCATATAGCTCGTAAAGTGGCTAAAACAAAGAATTTTTATGAGTTCGTCCGATTGAGTAAACAGATTGTTTCGACATGCACTGTCTGGCAAAACTGGTCCACGCAGCAAGCTTTTTCCAATTTATATCCTGCTGCCAAAAATGCCGGTAAATCTCTAGCCAGACTGGTTGCTTTACAGGAAATATATACGATATGATCTACGCTGTAAGAGAGGATCTTCGGCAGTGCCTTTGGATGGATACCATCTCTTGGCGGGTCCAAAATGATCACATCCGGTTTCTCAGTCAGATCATCGATCACTTTCAGAACATCACCTGCGATAAACTTACAATTATTTAAGCCATTCAAAGCCGCATTCTCTCTGGCAGCTTCCACAGCTTCCTCCACGATCTCAACGCCGATCACCTCATCTGCCACAGATGCTGCAAGCTGTGCGATCGTTCCGGTTCCACTGTAAAGGTCAAAAACCACCTTATCTTTGGTATCTCCGATGTACTGGCGCACAGTTGAGTAAAGTACCTCCGCAGCCAGAGAATTCGGCTGGAAGAAAGAAAATGTGCTGATCTTGAAGCGCAGTCCCAGAAGATTTTCATAAAAATAGTCCTGTCCGTAAAGGATGCGCGTCTCATCGCTCTGCACAACATCCGAAAGAGAATCATTGATGATGTGCATGATCCCTACGATCTTGCCTTCCAAGTCAAGTGCAAGAAGCTCCTCTTTCAGCGGCTCTAGATCATGCTCCTCCTGGCTGGTCGTGATCACATGGACTAAGATCTCCCCTGTTGTCACTCCGCGTCTGAGCAGCAGATGACGAAGATAGCCTGTATGCTGCATCTTTTTGTAATAGGAAACATTTCTCTCCAAGAAATAGTCATGCACGCAGCTAAGGATCTTTGTCATATCCTCATGAACGAGCTGGCAGTCCTTTGCGGTGAGTACATCGTACGTGCTCCCTTTCTTGTGCAGTCCAAGAGTGAGCGGTCCATCCTTAAATGCATCCCCAAAAGAAAATTCCATTTTGTTGCGATAGCGAAATTCGATCGGACTTCCGTGGATTCCCTCCCAGGTATATTCTGCCCCATCAAGTGCCCCGTCTAAAAGATCCCGCACCTGTTTCTCTTTCATTTTTAACTGATTTTCATAGGACATCGTCTGGTACATACATCCACCGCACTCTGGAAAGATACTGCACACAGGTTCTCTTGTCTCCAGAGGAGATTTCTCTAACACCTCCAAAAGACGTCCTTCCGCTCTTCCAGAACGCTTCTTGTTGATCATAAAGCGTACCTTCTGTCCTGGCATTCCGTTTTTTACTGTTACTTTCTGATCGTCTACCATCACGATCCCTTTATTAGGAAAATCTACTCTCTCAATGATCCCTTCGTAAATCTCACCTTTTTTCATAAATATCCTGCAATCTCCTCTATTTTTATTTATCATCCATCACTGTTTTGCTTCACACTTTATCAAGATCAGACACTCTCTTTTTGTCTTAACTAACTGCAAGCATTCTCTTAGCTTTGGTGCAGCGCGATTATTCACAAAAATAGCCCCGGGATCAGCCGGAGCTACTTTAATGAAAAAGTTCTTATTTATCTGTCATCTTATCGATCATTCTTCATCTTCAAAGTAATCATCGAAGTCATCTTCAAAATCTTCTTCAAAGTCTTCCAGATAATCCGGTGTAAGGAAACGATATACTGCAAACGCAATTCCTACTACCGCTGCGACTGCACCAATGATAGCCAGTACCCAGAGGACTGTATTTTTATCTTTTTCATCTTCTTTTTTCTTCAATGCTGCCAATAATTCTTCGATCTTAATGTTCATAACTGCACATCCTCTCCATCATCCATCGGCTGGCTGTAAGCCATTTTGCCATTTGCTGTTCAATGGGATTATTATACCACCTTTGTCTTAATTTTACCACACCTATCTCAAAGGAATTTGTACGCACATTGCTTTTTATATTTCCTTCTATTATAATGATTTTATAAAAATAATGAAAGCGAAGGAACTAAAACTATGGTAAAAACTGTATTATTTGACCTTGATAATACACTGCTGGATTTCAATCAGGCAGAAAAAACAGCTCTCTCCAAAACTCTGCTGCACTTTGACATCACTCCAGACGAGGCTACCCTCAAACGCTACAGCGAGCTAAACCTTGCACAGTGGAAGCTGTTAGAGCTGGGCAAATTGACCCGCGAGGAAGTCAAGCTTCGCAGATTTGAGCTGCTGTTTCAGGAAAAAAATTTCGATGTATCCGCAGCAGAAGCTGCAAAATTATATGAAACTCTCCTTGCGCAGGGACATTGCTTTATGGATGGCGCAGAGGAATTATTGGAAACTTTGTTCGGCACTTATCAGCTTTACATCGTAACCAACGGAACCTTGAGCGTACAAAAAGGCCGCCTAAAAAGCTCCGGGATCAGAAAGTATTTCGAAGATATCTTCATTTCTGAGGAAGTTGGCTATAACAAGCCAAGCATCGAATATTTTGACTGTTGCTTTTCCAAAATACCGAATTTTTCCAAAGATACTACCGTTATCATCGGTGACAGCCTGACCTCTGATATCCAGGGCGGGATCAATGCCAAGATCCGCACGATCTGGTTCAACCCGAACCATGAAGCAGCCGAAGAAATCCATCCGGACTATGAGTTTGACAGTCTTAGACAGCTTCCAGACCTGCTTGCTGCTTTATAATTTTTTTCCAGAAAAACGAGTCAGCGTATCTTTTCAAAGCTGATCTTTTAGATACTTGTCCTTATCAAATTCGCCAAACTGATCTTTGCTTCCATGTTTTATCTGATACATTGCATGGTCTGCATAGGTTTTCAGTTTCTGGTAGATGACACTGTCATCCGGATACCAGGCAATCCCGGCTGACATGCGCAAAGAAATCTCTTTTCGATCCGGAAGATAAATCTTTGTACCTTTGATCCCTTCCTGCAGACTGCAGATCAGGCGACGGATTTCCTCTTTTGTTTTATATCCATAGAAGAACAGATGAAATTCATCCCCCGATCTGCGGCAGATGAGCGTGTTTTTCGGGGTGTATCTTACAAAACACTGCGCTGCTGTCTGGATATACTTGTCTCCATATTCATGACCGTAAGTATCGTTTACCTTTTTTAATCCGTCCAGATCTACCATCACAAGCGCTGCGATCCCCAGATTTCTCGCCTTATCCTTAAACATTCCAGACATAATACGGTTAAACGCTCTTCTGTTTAACAGTCCACACAAAAGATCATGGTCTCGCTCATACTCGATCCGTTCTTTTTCCAAAAAGACTTCTGTGATATCTTCCACAAGTCCAATGCATCTTCTTCCGTTTCTGTTCAATGTGATCTGAATATAGCTTACCTTAGCAGAACCATCCTTGCTGCCAGAAAATTTATATATGACCTCTTTCTCTCTGTCCAGCGTTTTGGGCTTGCGCGTATCTGCGAGATCTCCCCGTCTCTTATCCTGTCTATATCGGTCCAATGCTTCCAAAAGACTCCAGAATTCCCTCTCTGTCAGAGTCCAAAAATCTCGCTCCTCCATATGAAGCATCTCAAAAAATTTCCCAGTGATAAACACACTGTTTTCCTCACTGTTCACCTCAAACAATGCCAGATGAAGGTTTGCCGCATTGATGATGTAAGAAAAACGCTCTGCCGTATAAAGTGTTTCCTGATTCAGATGCTCCAGCTCTCCCGCCATCAGATCGATCTCCCGAATCCCAGTTCTTGGAAACGAAATACCGTTAAATGGCTTCATCTTTCGCACACTCTCTGTCAGTGCTGTGATCGGCCTGGAAATATAGATGCTAATGAGAATACCGCCTAGCACGCCGGCAAATAATGTCGCTAAGATCCCGCGCATCAGCACTTTTTTTACATTTTCTGAAAAAACAAAGAGATTTTTGCCGCGTATGATCCCTACAAGAGCCCATCTCTGATATGCAAACGGCGTGTTCGTGTTATAAAGTGTGATATACTCTACATCACAGTAAATAGCATCCTTCTGCGTACTCACGATCATAGATCTTCCATTTTCTCTATAAATTTCCGTGATCTTGGAATCGCCATTGACCTGGCCGTAATCATCTCCATTGATCAAAACATTTGTGAGCACAGTATTTTGGGTATCCTCTGTCTTGTTGATCCCCAACAGATAGGAACCAGATTCCGCATCTTTCAGTTCCTCCGCTGGAAGCAGGGTTTCCAGATAGCTTAGCGAAAGATCCACACCGAGAACTCCGTACACCGTACCATCACTTAAGATCAGAGGTACGGAATAGGAGATCATCTCCTGGTCATCCCCGTATAAACAATGTGCCTCGCTCCAATACCCCATATCCGAAATTTCCAGTTCCAGCCGTTCCTCCATATACACCGCCGCCTGGTACGGTTCGTACAAATACGAAGCATACTCTCCTGCACTCTCAAACTCAAACTGCGGCTTCCAGCCTGTATCCAGACTGATATTGTGCCGCTTCACAACCTCTGACGGAGCATATTCCATCAAAAGGTCCATATTTCTATTTGAATAGTTAGAATCCGGATCATAATCACGGATATAGATCCCCGGTTTATTGAGATAGATCCCCTGCTCAGACAGTTTCTGCAGATCATCTGTGTTCAGCACCAGAAACGCTCCTGTCACGCCATTATCCCGCAGCATTTTGATCAACGGATCTGTCGCAGCATCCAAAAGAGCAAGACAGCTCACAGATCCATCGTCCAGAGAATTCAAGAAAAGCTCACCTGACTGTAAGAACTGCTCCGTTGCAGCATTGATCTGCTGAGCAGTGCTGTCCACCTTTGACCATCTGGTCAGCATTTCTGTCTGCAGATATCTCTGTCTGTTCACCACTCGCTCGTGAAGGATCTTCATCTCGTTATTTTCCATGTGTTCGATCAGACCACCGCCAAAAACAGAACCAGCCAGCAGCGCGATCTCTACCAGGATCAATACCAGCATAGGAAACAACAGCTTCCTATATAAAGGTCTGTTTTTTGTCTTCATTTTACAAGATTCTCCAATGCTGTTTTTGTTTCCTGGTACCACTGCTCAAAGCATTCATCACCAGTAAATCCTGCACTGGCAGTTTCCAAATCCTCACCTGCCTGCAGTCTTTTCTCCACAGTCATCCGGTCTTCTTTCGCCTTATCTGACATGGAGTATTCTAAGATATTTCTCACGCTTGTTCCATTCTCAAACGCTTTTGTTGTATACAAAGTATTGTTGTTCACTGTATCCAACGCTGCTTTCACGATTGGGAAAGTGCTGTCCCCGTCTTTAAGCTGTGTACTCTGCTCGATCATCTTAAGATCGTTCGCAGCTTTGGTCACAGGCATATATCCAGAGTCAAGAGAAAAACCGATATTTCTCTCATCCTCTGTAAACCATTTCAAAAATTCTACGGACGCTTCCACCTGCGCCTCATCCGCATTGGTCACCACCATTCCTGCGCCCTGCTGGACTGCATACGGCTCTCCGCCTTCAAAATGCGGAGCTTCCATCGCTTCCATCTCGATCGGATAGCTGTCTGTATCATTCACTGTAACTTCATTCGGGAAAAATGTCGCTCCAGAAGATGCTCCTGTAAATGAGATGATATTCCCGGTTTTAATGTCATCACTTCGGAATTTTCCGGAAGCTGCAAAATATCCTTTTACAAAAGGTACATAGTAGCTGTCCCAGAGCTTGCGGATCACCTTTTTATTAAAATCAAGAGAGACTTCTCCTTTTTCTACAGATACGATCTCTGTTCCAAGCTGTTTCGCACCTATCAGAAAATAATTTGCCATCGCATCTCTGCCAAAAAATGCCCGGCCATCATTCGCCACCGCTGTCTGCTTGTCCGTCCACTCATAATATTTCTGTGCAACGCGCAACAGTCCCTCGATAGTCTTTAATTCTTCGATATCAGCTCCGGTTTCCTCTTCAAAGACTTCCCAGTCCGTCTTGTTCAGCATAAAGATCTCCGTAGATTTCGCTATCGGAAAGATCTTAAAACTTCCATCCCCGGAAAACTCCCCTTCTTCGATGTAGCTCTCTACAAACGCTTCCTGTTCTTCCTGTGTCAAATATGGCTTTAAATCTGCCACATAACCCAACTGATCTACGGCATATGCGGTATCTGCGTATGCTGCAAAAATATTCGGCACATCACTTGCTCCAACCTTCTGATTTACCGCATCCAGCACACTCTGCTCCAGGTCATTGACATTGCCAAGGCTATGTCCTTCCACCTTGATCCCTTTCTCAGCGCCTACCGTCTCATTAAATTCATCAACCAGCTCGTCAAACGCATTGAGCTGCTGCCCGTTATAATAATTCCAGACCGTTATCTTCACCGGTTCTTCTGATCCCGCGTTCTTTTCCGCAGAATTCTGATCTCCCAAAGTGCCGCAGCCACTCAGCACCATCAGTATTGCCAGTCCCATGCTCATCAGAGTCTTATGTTTTATCTTTTTCATCATGATCGGTCACATCTTTCTGCCCAAATGGACGAATTAGAGCGGTCACCTTTTTTCTTGTGACATCTCGTTTCTTCTACTTTACTATATTTAAGCGAAATAATCCACTTAAATTGTAAGAAATATCCAAAAATCAGGCATTCTCTTTTTCATCAGAACAATCGTCTGTCCAATAAATAAGCCATGCAGAAAAAACGTCAAGTTCTCTGCATGGCTGTATCCAGTCTTTTTGTTTCTTACAATTTTTTTAATTTTGCAAATCCTGCAAACATTTTTTTGACACCGACTTTATCAAAATCTACCGTGACCTCATAGTCTCTGCCGCCGTCAACAATGTCTTTTACGATCCCCACTCCAAATTTCACATGGCGGACCGTATCTCCCACTTCATAATCCAGAGAAGTAGCTTTCGTCACTTTAAACTCCCGGGGCTGGAAGGTCTTTGCAGCAAGTGACATCTTCATTTTTGCAAGGCTGCTCTCTTTATCTATCATATCTGCGATCAGCTTTTTCTTTTCCTGCGCTTCCTCTCCCATATCCACAAGCTCGCGCGGGATCTCATGCACAAACCGGGAAACTTTATTGTACTGAACTTCTCCTCTGAGCATCCTCTGCCTTGCACTGGTCAGCGTCAGATCTTTCATCGCACGTGTGATCCCCACATAGCATAAGCGACGCTCTTCCTCAAGATCTGACTTATCCCCTGAGTTCAGGGACATATAAGACGGAAAGATCCCCTCTTCCATTCCAGCAAGGAAAACCCTCGGAAATTCCAATCCCTTCGCACTGTGCAGCGTCATAAGCAGCACGTAATCCTGATCTGGGTCTACATTGTCGATATCCGCGATCAACGCGATCTCCTCCAGAAAGCCTGACAATGTCGCAGGCAGTCCCTGTTCCTCCATCGCTTCTTGATAGGATTCGGTCTTAGAGATCAGTTCGTCAATATTTTCGATCCTCGCCTCTGCTTCCTCGGTGCCCTCCGCTTCCAGTTCTGCCACATAACCAGTCAGATCGATCACTTCCTCCAGAAGTTCGCGCACCGTGTAAGCCTGCGCCTTGCTCTTTAAACTCTGGATAAAAGTCACAAATCCGTCGATCTTAGAGAGACTTCTGCCAATGGAAGGGATCTCCTCGGCTACGCGAAGCGCATCGTAGAAACTGCAGTTCATGTTGTCCGCATAGTCCTGCACTCTGCCAAGTGTGGTCGCTCCGATCCCTCTTTTCGGAACATTGATGATCCTTCGCACTGCCAGATCATCCCTGGAATTATCGATAGTCTTTAAATAGCACAAAAGATCTTTGATCTCTTTACGCGCATAGAAGTTCACTCCCCCTACGATCTTATACGGAATATTCGCCATCAGGCATTTTTCCTCAAACAGACGGGACTGTGCGTTCGTTCGGTACAAGATCGCGCAGTCTTTATACTTCGCCGCACCTTCTCTGTGTACGCTTGAGATCGCACCTACCACATATTCTGCTTCAGCATATCCGTTCATAAACTGACGGAAATGTATTTTCTCGCCTTCTTCATTCTCCGTCCAGAGTGTTTTGGATTTACGAGACTCATTGTTTTCGATCACATGATTCGCCGCGCTCAGGATATTTTTAGTTGAACGATAATTCTGTTCGAGGCGGATCACCTTTGCATCTGGAAAAACGCGCTCAAATCCAAGGATATTTCCGATGTTCGCTCCGCGGAACTTATAGATGGACTGGTCATCATCTCCCACAACGCAGAGATTTTCATATTTTGATGCCAGAAGGCTTATCAGCTTAAACTGTGCGGTGTTGGTATCCTGGTACTCATCCACCATAATGTATTTGAAACGCTCCTGATAGCTTTCCAGAACATCACTGCAGCTCTGGAACAGCTCCACCGTCTTTACGATCAGATCGTCAAAATCAAGCGCATTGTTGCTTTTTAAAGCAGCTTGATATTCCCGGTAGACTGCAGCTACTTTTTTCTGATTAAAGTTCGCACCTGCGTTCATCTCCAGTTCATCCGGTGTGATCAACGCATCCTTCGCGTGTGAGATCTGCGCGAGCAGTGAACGTTCCTTATAAACCTTCGTGTCAATGTTCATCTTTCGACAGATCTCTTTCATCAGTGTCTTCTGATCGTCCGTGTCGTAGATCGTAAATCGGTTGTCAAATCCTAACCGGTCAATGTATCTTCGCAGAATGCGAACACAGGTGGAATGAAAGGTGGACACCCAGATGCTCTCTGAGCCAAATCCCACGATCTTATCCACACGCTCTCTCATCTCATTGGCAGCTTTGTTCGTAAATGTGATCGCCAGAATATTCCACGGATTGACTCCCTTTTCCTCGATCAGATAAGCAATGCGGTGTGTAAGCACTCTAGTCTTGCCCGATCCCGCTCCCGCTAAGATCAGCAGCGGGCCTTCGGTGTGATAGACTGCCTCCTGCTGCTGCGGATTTAATGTAGTGTAAATATTTTCCATTGTATCTCCTTAAAATAGATCTTCTCAAAACATATCCTTATGGTCATGCGGCAATCTTAGGATCTTGCCCTTTGCCGTATTCTATGATTATACACAAAAAAAATGCTTCTCACAACCATCGACTTCCTACTGCCTTGTTTTTTCGTATCAGTAAAAAAAGCATTTACAAGTAGTATTTAAAACTATATAATAAAGGACAGAGGTGATAAGATGACAATTGACGAAAAAGATATGATAAATAGTATTCTGGAGAGCGTTTCCAGAATGGACTATATCAAACCCGAAGATATACCAAACATTGATCTGTATATGGATCAGGTCACAACCTTTATGGAAGAACAGCTTTCCTCCACCAAGCGTTATGAAGATGATAAGATCCTCACCAAGACTATGATCAATAATTATGCTAAAAATAAACTGCTGCCTTCCCCTGAGAAGAAGCGTTATTCCCGCGAGCATGTTCTGATGCTGATATTTATCTATTATTTCAAAAATATCCTTTCCATCAGTGATATCCAAACGCTGCTCACCCCGCTCACAGAAAAGTATTTTAAGTCCATGACTGAGAAAGATATGACCTACATCTATAACGAGGTCTTTAGCATGGAGAACGAACAGATCGAATCCTTAAAAAAAGATCTGCTCAGAAAATACAAGGCTTCCCAGGAGACCTTCTCGGATGCAGACGAAAAAGATCAGGAAGCCCTGCGCCGTTTCTCTTTTATCTGCCTGTTGAGCTTTGATGTGTATACCAAAAAGATGATGATCGAGCACTTGATCGACCAGATGGCCCCTCCTTCCGAAAAAGGAGCTAAAAAAAAGAAAAAGGAGTCCTAAATCTAGGATTCCTTTTTTTGCTTTTTATTTATTCTACTGCTTTAAATGTAAATCGGATCGGCTGATAATCTCCCATTGTGAGCGGAAGCGGAAGGCCCGCTTTCATCAGCGCAGCTCCTGTGTAGATCTTTCCTGTTGCAAGATCTTTATAATGCATAGTCTCATCCAGACCCTGCGGACGGCACAGATAGATATGTGGATTAGCTTCGCTGTGCAGTCTCACGCCGCATACAACGGTCTCCTTTTTGTCCTTTGAGACAAACTGCCACAGTACATGGTTCTGATTTTCAAAAGGATTTACCAGACGATAGTAGTCTCCGGTCTGTACCAGATGTTCCATCTCTTTGTAGATCTGGATCTGCTCTTTTGCAGTCTTCTTTTCTTCCTCGCTCATCTTCATCAGATCCAGCTCATAGCCAAATGTTCCGGATGAAGCAACAATACCTCTTGTCTCAAACGGTGTGATCCTTCCGGACTGATGGTTCGGGCATACGCTCACATGGGCACCCATAGAGCTGACCGGATATCCAAAAGATGTGCCATACTGGATCTTTAAGCGGTCGATGGCATCTGTATTATCACTGCACCAGATCTGCGGAGAATAATACAGCATTCCCGCCTCAAATCTTCCGCCGCCTCCGGAGCAGGATTCAAATAAAAGATCTGGATATCTCTGTACAAGACTTTCCATCATCTCATATACTGCCAGTACATATCTGTGGTAAACCTCTCCCTGGCGTTCCTTCGCAAGTCCTGCTGAGAACACGTTTGACACACTGCGGTTCATATCCCATTTTACATAATCAACCTTGCATGCATCCAGAACCTTGAAGATCTCTCCCATGATATGCTCACGCACTTCTTTTCTGGTGATGTCCAGGTTAAGCTGATGTCTGCTTCTGTCCATTGCGCGTCCCGGGATCTTCAATGCCCAGTCTGGATGTGCACGGTAAAGATCACTGTCCTCAGAG
>CAZSTD010000015.1:0-24894 GCA_964609645.1 uncultured Blautia sp. | reverse complement strand
ATCTTGCTTTCGTACAGCTCATCCGTCACATGGGCAAACACTTCTGCCGGAAGCTCCACCCGCACGCCGATATCCACCCGGTTGGAGCGGGTGGGGATCTCCAGATCCCGGCAGACCTGCTCCATCCATTTGCTGCCGCTGCGGCCCACGGAAATGATGCATCTGCTGCAGGTAAAGCTGCGCTGTTTGCATTGCAGGGTATAGCCGTCGGCCTCGGTGCGAACCTGCTCCACCGGGGTGTCAAAGAAGAAGGTGACCTTCTCTTTTAGCTCCCGGTACAGATTTTCCAGCACGATGTAGTTGATATCCGTGCCCAGATGGCGCACGGAAGCGTCCAGAAGATGCAGATCGTTCTGAATGCACAGGGTCTTGAACCGGGTTCCGGCGGTAGAGTAGAGCCGGGTGCCCTGCCCGCCGAAGCGCAGATTGATTTCATCGACATATTGCATCAGCTCCAGCGCGTGCTTCTTGCCGATGTATTCATATAAGGTGCCGCCAAAATCGTTGGTGATGTTGTATTTTCCGTCGGAAAAAGCACCGGCCCCGCCGAAACCGCTCATGATCGAGCAGCTTTTGCAGCCGATACAGGTTTTTACAGTGTCACCGTTGATGGGGCAGTGGCGCTTGGACAGGGGATGCCCGGCCTCCAGCACCGCAACACGCAGCTGGGGCTTTTGCAGCATCAGCTCATACGCGGCAAAAATGCCGCCGGGGCCCGCGCCAATAATAATTACGTCATAATCCGGCATATTCATGCCTCCTTTGCAAAAGTGAAGCGCTGCGTGAAAGGTCACAGCGGGGTAAATTCGTAGCGATAGGACACACTGCCATTATCGTAGCTGAATACGACCCGGCCATCGGGGAGCACATCCCGCTGGAATTTTGAAAAATCCCGGCTGTGCTTCTGCCGGACGAAATCGGCGGGATCTGCAAGCTCTGCCTCCTCGAAAAAGGTCTGCGGGCGGCCGGAACCGGCACAGGCGTTGCACATGGTGGCAACAATCTCATATTCCGTCATAGTCTTACCCTCCCGAAATTCCATAATATCGCATTATCATGATACCACGTCCCGGGGGCAGAATGCAACGGCAGTTTTTCACAAATTTTCCCACCGGTTTTTGGCCGGATCCGTCACATATCCGATGGTTCCGGGGTACTGCGCCGCTCCCGGCGGAACTGGGAGGGGGACATGCCGATGTGCTTCTGGAAAACCCGGTTGAACTGGGAAAAGCTGGTAAAGCCGCAGCGGGCGCTGGCCTCCGTAATGGGGATGCGGGTGCCCACAAGCAGCAGCTGCACATTGCGCACCCGGGTCATCTGAATATAGTCGGTCAGGGTAAAGCCGGTCACATCCTTGAACTGGTGGGACAGGTAGCAGCTGCTGATGTAAAATTTCTGCGCCAGCGTATCCAGCGACAGATCCTCGGCATAGTGGGTGTGGATGTAGCCGGTGATGGAATAGATTTTCTGGGCCATGGGGCTCATGGCGGAGACGTTGGCGTACTGATTTTCTTCCTGATGCAGATAAAGCAGGGTGAGAAATTCAATGAATTTCTGGTGGATCATCAGATTGCGCATGGCGTCCGTCTTGGGGGCCAGCAGGAAAATGTCGTTGAGCTTGCGGTAGATTTTCTGCTGCAGCTCCGGCTCAAAGCGGAAAATGGGCACATCCCGGTGGAAAAGCTGCAAAAGAAGCCGGTATTCGCTGCCCAGCCCCGTGACATTGTCCGGCAGATTGAAGCGGATGATCAGCCGCCGGCACGGGTCGCCCGCCGGATACTGGGTGCGGTGCAGCACATTGGGTGCGATGCCGATGATATCAAAAGCCTGCAGCTCGTAGGGCTGCCCCTCCAGAAAATGGGTGGCTGCGGGGCAAAGCATCACACACAGCTCGTAAAAGGTGTGGAAGTGCTGAAACTGCATGTTGATATCGGCCGAGCGAACATCATAGTCGAAAAAGTAGAACAGCGGGTCGTTTTCCGTGTGAACGCGGATGTAATACCGGTCTTCGTACAGCGCCAGATTTTGCAGCAGCATGGGGCTCCTCCGAAACTCCGGGAAAGTCCCTTCCGCCCGGATGCGGCGAAAGAAAGCGTTCCCTGTGGTCAGTTCGCAGTATAGCATAAAATGCTTGCCAATGCAATAGAACATTGTATTTTATTTGCCAAAAAGTATTGTAAATGTTTGTTACAAGTAAAAAATTCACCCCAAAAACTGTGTAACATGCACAAAAAGTTTGCGTGGTGCGGACACAAAAAAACAAAATCTGCGATATGTAAAGAGAAAAAAGGCAATTAATGCGTAGCAAAAAGGGGGAGATGTGGTATCATGGTTTCAGCTACCAGGGATGAAAGCATCCGGGTAATAATCATGAACGGGAGGATTACAATGAAGAAATTCACCAAGTGGATGGCCCTCGTGCTGGCCATCGTCATGTGTGCCTGCATGTTCGCCGGTTGTGTCACTACGCCCGATAACACCAAAGGCACCGACCCCCAGCCCTCGCAGAAGCCCACCACCCCGCCGGCCACGGAGCCTGCGGATCTGACCAGCTTCTCTGAGGCCCCCTACATCACCAATCTGGGTACCTATGGCAAGGTCGAAGATCGTCTGCCCGTCAAGGACGACATCTTCATCTCCCAGATCGATGCCACCGGCGCCGCTCTGGAGATCGGCACCTACGGCGGCACCATCAATCTCGTTGGCGGCGGCGGTTCCTGGGATCTGTCCAGACCCACGCTGGAGACCATCATTCGCCGCAATACCGACGGCTCCTATGTTCCCAACGTGATCAAGAGCTACGAGTATAACGAAGACTACACCGTCTGGACCTTCCATCTCAGAGAGGGCATGAAGTGGTCTGACGGCAATGACTTCAATGCCGACGACATCACCTTCTGGTACTATATGTGCCATATCAACAACTTCGACACCAAGGCCAGCTGGGCCGCCCTGAAGGACGGCGACGGCTTCGCCAAGCTGACCAAGGTTGACGACTACACCGTCACCTGGACCTTCACCAGCTCCAAGTATCCCGCCGACTTCATCGAGAACGGCGACTTCAAGTGGTGCTGGGCACCTTCTCACTGGCTGAATGATCTGATCCCCTCCAGCAGCTATGTGGAGAACGAATACTGGAAGGATACCGGCCTGTCCGATGAGGACGTGCTGAAGAATGCACAGGCCAAGGGCATCGACAAGGCTACCATCAAGGATCTGGGCAAGGAAGTTGCCTACAACTCCTGGAACGTTGGCGGTATGCCCACTGTCAACTCCTTCAGCCTGAGAGCCGGCGAGTCCAGAAACGACTCTGTCGTTCACATGGATCGTAACATTTACTACTGGAAGGTCGATGCCAAGGGCCAGCAGCTGCCCTATTGCGACGGTATCGTCTTCACCAAGACCTCTGCGGACGGTCAGGATCAGCTGCTGTTCCGTTCCGGCGAAGTGGATCTGATCGGCGTGGCCATGCAGGATATCGCCTCCATTCTGAGCGATATGGGCGACAAGGCCGTGCTGCGCACCTTCGCCAGCGTGGACTGGGGCGGAGTGAAGGTCACCTTCAACTACACCCACACCGATAAGAACTACGCGGATCTGTTCAACAATATCAAGTTCCGTCAGGCCATCTCCATCGCCGTTGACCGCGAGCAGGTCTCCCAGCTGCTGTCTGATGGCTTCCTGCTGCCCGGCCAGTGCGCCCCGCAGGAAGGCAACTTCGGCTATGACGCTGAGTGGATGGAAAAGTGGACGAACTATGATGTGGACGGCGCCAAGAAGCTGCTGGAAGAGTGCGGCCTGGTCAAGGGCAGCGACGGCTTCTATGACTTCGCGGACGGCTCCGACTTCCTGCTGACCTTCTACGGTTATCTGGACTCCGGCGCTGCCAATGAGTATCCCGTTCTGGAGCAGTACTACAATGCCGTCGGCATCAAGACTGCCTGGAAGGAATACGAAGTTGCCGCTTTCGACATGGAGATCGACAACAACAACTGGACTGCCATTCTCGGACCCCACACCTCCATCGGCGGTCTGTCCATGAAGGACCGTGTCGCTCCCTTCGTGCCCGTGCAGCAGGCTGCTGAGTGGTACGGCGAGTTCGGCACCTGGGTTGGCACGAACGGCGCCAGCGGCGTGGAGCCCACCGGCGACATGGCCAAGCTGGTCGAGATCTGGAAGAAGTGGGAAGCCACTCCCATCGCTGAGGAAAGAGACGCCTTCAACCTGGAAATCTACGAGATCCACAAGAACAACCTGTGGACGATCGCTTACCTGCAGAGCGAGGGTATCTACAATCTGGTCAGCACCAATCTGCACAACTATCCCGACAATCTGGTTCACGCTGACCTGTACATGTACGCCAACATCGTTCACTACGAGAACCTGTTCAAGGCTGCCTGAGCTTTGAAAGGCGCATAACCTGTAAACCTTTGGGGGGCGGGGAACCAGTTTCCCCGCCCCCGCTTCATTGTGATGGCACACATGGTGGAAGGAGATTGATTTCCGTGGATGATCGGCAAAGAGAAATGATCCTGCGCTACCGGCCCCATATTTATAAGGACTGCCGGGAACCGTTTCCCATCCGCTATGTGGGCTGCACCATATTTACGGAAAAGGCCCGCTCCGAAAGCTTTCCCAAATGGGCGCCGGATCCGGCGGCGGCCGGGGCACAGGCCATCATCGAATACGCGATCTATTATGATTACGATATCCAGCATCTTTACGATCTGGAGCATATCTGGGTGGCGGTGGATGCGGTCGGCGCGGTGGCGGACTGCTGGTGCAGCTTTCATGGCATGCGACTGCGGGCGGCCGGTTCTGCGGCCTTTCAGGTGGAAGGAACCCATCCGGTGCTGTACGCCCAGCCGGGGAAGCACGCCATGCTGCCGGAGCCTTCCCTGTTCGCCCTCTATCCCCAGCTCTACAGCGCCTGCATGGCCGAAGCCGGCGGCGGCCTGCTGCTGCCCGCCTTTCTTGCCGGCAGCGTGAAAACAGACAATGCGCTGGACGGGAAGATCGCTTCCCACATCCGCACTCACTACAGCTTTGAACCCGCTATGGAATTTGTCCCGGAGAATATGGAGCCGGAGCAGTTCCTTTCATGGCCTGCCCTGCTGACCAGAATTCCACAACTGATTGCCGAACAGCTGCGCCTGATCGGCTGAGAAACGATCCGCCGCGGATCACGCAAAACTATAAGAAGGAGCGTAATACTTGCATGGAAGATACAATGTTAAACGAAAAGAGGCCATTTCTGGTATCGCTGAAAGAATTTTTTCAGAAGGATCTGGTGCGGTACATTGTAAAGCGTCTTTTGATGTTCATCCCTACATTGTTCCTGATTTCGGTGCTGACCTTCTTTGTGATCCAGCTGCCGGAAGCGGACTATGTGGACAGAGAAGTGGCCAAGCTGGCCGGCGAGGGCGAATATATGAGCCAGGCGGAGGCGGATGCCCTGCGCGCTGAGTACGGCCTTGACCTGCCGATGCACGAGAGATATCTCAAATGGATCTCCGGTATCATCTGGACACCCACCGATTCTGCCTACTATCGGCTCTACGGCTCCCATCACGACTGGAAATACTCCTTTGCCTACGGTAAAAACGTCTGGGACGTGATCGACGAGCGTCTGGGGTTGACCGTGCTGGTGTCGGCCCTGATCATGCTGTTCCAGTATGGTATCTCCCTTCCCATTGCCATTTACGCCTCCACCCACCAGTATTCCGTTGGGGACTACATATCCTCCTTCTTTGGATTCATCGGTGCGGCGGTGCCAAACTTCATACTCGCCTTTATGCTGATGTACTTGTCATACAAATGGACGGGCAACGCCAATGTCGGCCTGGATCTGAGCGGCTTTTTCCCGTTCCTGAAAAGTATGATTATCCCCTTCCTCGTGATCGGCACCTCCGGCACCTGCGGCATCATCCGTTCGGTGCGTGCCCAGATGCTCGATGAGGTGGGCAAGCAGTACACCCTGACCGCCCGGGCCAAGGGCGTTTCGGAGCGTACCATTGTTCTGAAATATTGCTTCCGCGCGGCGATCAACCCCACCGTTTCCGGCCTGGGCGGCGTGCTGTCCAGCCTGTTCTCCGGCTCCACAGTCACAGCCATGGTGCTGATGATCGACATTCAGGGCCCGGAGCTGCTCAAATCCCTCCAGACGGGAGATGTGTATCTGGCCGGTGGCATCGTCATGACACAGGCCATCCTTGTGGTGATCGGCATTTTGCTGTCCGATATCGCGCTGGCGTTTCTGGATCCCAGAATTCGCTACTCAGGAGGTGGAAGATAATGAAGCTTTTCAAAAAGAAGCAGCGGTCACAGGAAGATTATTATCTTGCTTCCCAGTGGACGCTCATGGGCCGCAAGCTGAAAAAGCACAGACTGGCCCGTATTTCCATGGTGATTTTGGGCCTGCTGTATTTCGGTGCCCTGTTCGGCCAGTTCCTGGCCCCCTATGGGCTGGAGGAATTTGACGGCCTGTACCGCAACAGCGCCCCCACAAAAATCCACTTCGTCCACGAGGGGGAATATGTCGGCCCCTTCGTCTACAAGCTCCAAAAGACAATTGACCGGACGGATTTCTCCGTTACGATCACAGAAGATACTTCCGAATATTATCCCATCAAGTTTTTTACCCATGGGACAGAATATAAATTCCTCGGCCTGATCCAGACAGACCTGCACCTGTTCGGTGTGGGGGAGGGAAGCAACGGCGGCACGGGCGCCAAGGTGATGCTCTTCGGCGCGGACTCTCTGGGGCGCGACCTGTTCTCCCGTGTTCTTTTCGGCAGCCAGGTATCGCTGACGATCCCCTTCGCCAGCGCCATCATCAGCTTCTTCCTGGGCATTTTGATCGGTTCTCTGTCCGGCTATTTCGGAGGCACCTTTGATATCATCGTCCAGCGTATCATCGAAGTCATCGGCGCCGTGCCCCAGATCCCGCTGTGGATGGCTCTTTCTGTGGCAATTCCCGCCGGAATTTCCACCATTAAAATGTATTTCTACATGACGTTGATCTTGTCCTTCATCAACTGGACGGGCATGGCCCGGGTGGTGCGTGGCAAGATGCTGTCGCTGAAAAATGAGGACTATGTGATGGCTGCCAGACTGGCCGGTGTTTCCACGTGGAGCATCATCTGGAAGCATCTGGTGCCGGGCTTCATGAGCTATCTGATCGTGTCCATGACCCTGAGCATCCCCGGCTCCATCGTCGGTGAGACCTCCATGAGCTACCTCGGGCTGGGAATCAAATCTCCCGCCACCAGCTGGGGCGTGCTGCTGCAGGAGGCCAGTGCCGTTACGGAAATTGCCAGCAATCCCCATAAGCTGATCCCCATCATTTTCGTCACCGTTACCGTTCTCGCGTATAACTTCCTGGGCGATGGCCTGAGAGACGCGGCGGATCCCTATAAGTAAGAAGAGGAGGTAGTTTTATGCATAAGGACAATATTCTTGAAGTAAAAGACCTCCATGTGGACATTCACATGTCCGAGGGCTTGCTGACGGCCGTGCGTGGTGTCAACTTTGAAATGAAAAAAGGGGAGACACTGGGCCTGGTTGGTGAGTCCGGCTGTGGCAAATCCCTGACCTGCAAGGCCATTCTCGGTATCAACGAGAAAAAATGCGTCTCCAGTGGCCAGATCTGCTTCGACTCCGAACAGCTGGGGGAGGTGGAGCTGATCTCCCTGGCCAACGAAAAGAAAAATGACAAGATCCGCTCCATCCGTGGCAAGGAGATCTCCATGATCTTTCAGGAGCCCATGGTCGCCTTTTCTCCCATGTACACCATCGGCAACCAGATCAACGAGGCAACCCTGCTGCACATTACGAAGGATAAGAAAAAGGCAAAGGAAATCTCCATCAGTGTCATGAAAAAGGTGGGTATCGCCAATGCCGAAAAGCGCTATCACCAGTATCCCCATGAATTTTCCGGCGGTATGCTCCAGCGGGCGCTGATCGCCATGGCGCTGGTTTGCAACCCCAAGCTCCTGATCGCGGACGAGCCCACCACGGCGCTGGACGTGACCATTCAGGCCCAGATTCTGGAGCTGATGAAACAGCTTCAGCAGGATTTCGGCACCGCCATTTTGTTCATCACCCATGACCTTGGCGTTGTGGCCAGAATGTGTGACCGTGTGGCGGTTATGTATCTGGGAAAAATCGTGGAAAGCGCGGACTCCAAAGAGATCTACGCCAATCCCCAGCACCCCTACACCCGTGGCCTGATCGGCTCCGTGCATAAGATCGGCTCCAGGAAGGAAGAGCGGCTGTTCTCCATCGAGGGTACCGTGCCGCTGGCCATGAATTTGCCGGAAGCCTGCGGCTTCTATGACAGATGCGATGCCCGCATCGAGGGCCTGTGCGACCGGGCAGAGCCGGAACTGGTAGAGGTTTCCCCGGGGCATAAGATCGCCTGCTTCAACTGCCCCCATGCAGCGTGTCAGGCACACAGAGCCGAGGTGGAAGCCCGCCTGAAGGAAAAGGATGGTGCGGACAATGCATAATGACAGCATTCTGGAAGTAAGACATCTGCATAAGCGCTTCACTTCGAAGGGTATCACCGTTCGGGCCGTGTCCGACGTGAGCTTTGACGTGAAGCCCGGCGAGACCATCGGTATCGTGGGCGAGTCCGGCTGCGGCAAGACGACGCTGGGCCGCTGCATCGTCCGGGCCTACCGCGCCTCCGAGGGCGAGGTCTTTTACCGCACCCGGGAAGGGGAGCAGGTCAATTTCCTGACGGTAGACCGCAAAAAACTGAAAAAGATCCGCAAGGAAATTCAGATGATTTTTCAGGATCCCTATTCCTCTCTGGATCCCCGTATGACCGTTCTGGACATTATCAAAGAGCCCCTCAAGGCCAATTATCCCCATATGTCCAAGGCGGAAATGGATCAAAAAGCCAAGGATATGGCCCAGAAGGTGGGCCTGAACCCCACCTACCTGATGCGCTATCCCCATGCCTTCTCCGGTGGCCAGCGCCAGCGTATCGGCATCGCCAGAGCGCTGGTGGTGGAGCCGCAGATCATCGTCTGCGATGAAGCCGTTTCCGCACTGGACGTGTCCATTCAGGCGCAGGTGATCAATCTGCTGCGGGATCTGCAGAAGGATATGAACCTGACCTATCTGTTTATCAGCCATGACCTGTCGGTGGTGGAACACATTTCCGACCGGGTCGGCGTGATGTATCTTGGAAAAATGGTGGAATTCGGCAAGACGGAGGAGCTGTTCGAAAAGCCCCTGCATCCTTACACGGAGGCCCTGCTTTCGGCGGTGCCCGTGGCCGACCCGACGGTGCAGATGGAGCGCATCCCCCTCAACGGCGAGATCCCCAACCCCGCCAACCCGCCCAGCGGCTGCTATTTCCACACCCGCTGCCGCTACTGCACCGAAAAGTGCTGTCAGGAAGCGCCGGAATATGTGGAGCTGGAGCCGGATCACTATGTGGCCTGCCACCGGGCGGCCGAGCTGAAGCTGCGGGGGTTCACCTATGACAAATAAGAAGCTGATCATTTTCACGGATTCCGGCGACACCATCATCGATGAGGCTACCCAGATCCGGGATGAAAAGGGCATCGTGCAGCAGGCGGATTTTATCCCCGGCGCGGATCAGGTGCTGCGCTGCCTCCATGAGGAGGGCTATACCATCGCTCTGGTGGCGGACGGGGAGTGGGACTCATTTCAGAATGTCTACCGCCGCAACGGTCTGGGCTACTGCTTCGATGCGTGGATCGTCTCCGAGGTGGTGGGAAAACAGAAGCCGGAGCCTGTCATGTTCGAAACGGCCATGGAAAAGTTGGGCTTGACAGAAGCGGATAAATCCCGTATCGTAATGATCGGCAACAACCTGAAAAAGGACATTGCCGGGGCCAACCGGCAGGGGCTGATTTCCGTCTGGCTGGACTGGTCACCCCGGTATTTCCACACGGTGGAGCAGCCGGACTGGCAGCCGGATTACACGGTAAAAACCCCGGCGCAGCTGCTGGAGCTGCTGCACGAACTCAACGAAAAACTGGAAGATTGATTTGAGGTATTGCCTATGTTCGTCAGGGCACAAAAATCCATAATTGAAGCAAAGCTTTCCCGTCTGATCGAGGCATTTACCCCCATTCTGTACGAGGATGACGAGATCTTTCTGGAGAATATGAAAACCAGAAATCTGGCCGGGGACGATCTGCGCCGCTATCAGCACTGGGAGTGGACGCAGGGCGTGGGACTTTTCGGACTGTGGAAGCTGTTTTCCGCCACAAAGGAGGAAAAATATCTGAATATTCTGCGCCGTTTTTACGATCAGCAGATGGAGATCGGCTTCCCGGCGCTCAATGTCAACACCGTCACCCCCTTTCTGGCCATGTCCTATCTTGGCGAGTATCTGGACGATGAACGGTATCTGGCTCCCTGCCGGGAGAGCGCCGTGTGGATCATGGAAAAATTCCCCCGCACCCGGGAGGGCGGCTTTCAACACATCACCTCCGACACCCGCAACGATCAGGAGCTGTGGGACGATACATTGTTTATGACGGTGCTGTTCCTGGCCAACATGGGCCGTATCGAAAAGAACGAGGCCTACAGCCGGGAAGCCCAGCGGCAGTTTTTGCTCCATGCCAGGTATCTGGCCGACCCCCAGACGGGTCTTTGGTACCATGGCTGGACTTTTGACGGCTGCCACAATTTTGCCGGAGCCTTCTGGGGCCGGGGCAACTGCTGGATTACCATCGCCATTCCGGAGCTGCTGCAAACCATCGCCTGCGAGGAGCCGGTGCGCCGGCAGCTGCTGCAGCTGCTGCAGCGGCAGGTGCAGGCGCTGGAAACATTGCAGGACGAAAGCGGCATGTGGCACACCCTGATCGATGATGCTACCTCCTATGTAGAGACCAGCGCCACCTGCGGCTTCGGCTACGGCATTCTCCGCGCCGTTCACGCGGGGCTGCTGGATGAAAGCTGCGCCACGGCCGCGTGGAAGGCGCTGCCGCCGGTGCTGGAGCGGATCTCCGACACGGGCGTGGTCAGTCAGGTATCCTACGGCACCCCCATGGGGCGCGAGGACAAGGCATTTTACAAGGGCATCGAGCTGCGCCCCATGCCCTACGGGCAGGCGCTGGCCATGCTGTTTCTAATGGAATGTCTGAACAGCGGGTCGTCAAACTGACACCGGGGCCTGCCGCAGCCTGACAGGCTGTGGCAGGCTCGTATTTATTTTTGCGGCTGCTGCCGCGGGAGGAACATGGCAAATGGAAATCGGCAGACAATGGCAGACCCGGCTTCGGCTGTGGTCGGAGGAATTTGAAAAGCACTATGTGGCCTTTGCCGCACCGCTGGAAATCGAGTACTATACCACCATGGAGCACCTGCCCTTTGCCGATGCCCTCCGTGGCGATTTTGCACCCCTGCCGGAAGGCTCCCGGTGGGGCAGAAAATGGGAGTACGCATGGTTTCGCACCCGGGTGGAGATCCCGGCGGCCCTGGCGGGGCAGCGGCTGGTCTTTACCCTGAACACCGCGCCGGAAATGCTGGTGTGGGTCGATGGCCGGGAAGCCGGTGCCATCGATAAAAAGCACCGCTATATCACCCTGACCCGCAGCGCGGTGCCCGGCACGGTCTATGAGATTGTGGCGGAGGGCTATGCCGGCCACGGCGTGCGCAATGAGGGCGCCGGGATCGTCGGGGCCGGGGAGCAGCCCGTCCCGGAGCCGAAGCAGCCCCAGGTGGTCACGGGGGCTTCCTTCCTCGGTATCTGGAATGAACCCCTGTTCCAGACGGCCATGGACTATCTGACATTGTATCAGCTGGTGCAGAAGCTGCCGGAAAAGAGCCTGCGGACCATGAAAATCATCGAAGGGCTGAAAAAATTCACCCTCGCGGCGGATTTTGAGCTGCCGGAGCCGGAGCTGACACAGAGCGTCGTGGCGGCAGACCGGTTCCTCAAGCCCCTGCTCTCGTGCAAAAACGGTTCTACCGCCCCGGAATTCACCGTTTTCGGCCAGTCCCATCTGGATATGGCGTGGCTGTGGCCGGTGGAAGAGACCATGCGCAAAACCGCCCGCACCTATTCCAATCAGCTGGCACTGATGCGGGAATACCCGGAATATTGTTTTCTCCTGTGCGAGCCGCCCATTCTCGAATATCTGAAAGAGCTTTATCCCAATGTTTACAGCGCCGTGCGGGAGAAGGTGGCCGCCGGGGCCTTCGTGCCCGAGGGAGCCATGTGGATCGAAAGCGACACCAATATCCCCTCCGGCGAAAGCCTGATCCGCCAGCTGGCGTGGGGGCAGCGCTGGTTCCGGCAGGAGCTGGGGGTGCAGAGTAAAATCGCCTGGATGCCGGATACCTTCGGATTCTCTGCCGCTCTGCCCCAGATTCTCAAAAAATGTCAGGTGGATTACTTTGCCACCCAGAAACTGGTGCGGCAGGATCCGGAGTGCGATCCCTTCCCCTATAACATTTTCTGGTGGGAGGGGGTGGACGGCAGCCGTGTGCTGTCCCACCTGTTCAAAAAGAACAACGCCGTTTTTAACGCCGGAGATCTCATCACCCGCTGGGAAGATGACCGGGTGCAGCAGGAGAATATCGACAGCTTCCTCTACCCCTTCGGCTATGGTGATGGCGGCGGCGGCCCCACCCGGGAAATGCTGGAAATGGCCGCGCGCTGCGCCGATCTGGAGGGCGCGCCCCGCTGCCGGATGGAAAGCCCCCTCCGCTTCTTCCAGCGACTGGGGAATGTGGAGCAGGAATACCGGGGTGAGCTGTATCTTGCCTGGCACCGGGGCACCCTGACGGCCCAATCCAACACAAAATTTTATCTTCGCAGGGCGGAAATTGCCCTGAAACAGACGGAAATGCTCCTTTCCCGTCATATGCTGGCGGGGCAGCCGATGCCGGAGAACTGGCAGCAGCGGCTACAGCGGCTGTGGCAGCAGCTCCTGTTCAACCAGTTCCATGATATTGCCGCCGGTGCCTCCATTCGCCGGGTGCATCAGCTGGCGGAGGAGCAGCTGCGGCAGGTGATCGATGGCTGTGCGGCCCTGCGGGACGAGCTGTCGGAGCAGGCACCGAGGGAGGCCTTCAACCACCTGTCCTGGCCCGTGTGGCATCATGACCGGCTTCTGGCACCGCAAAGCTGCCGGGTGCTGGCCGCCGCACCCGCCGCGCAGGCCAGATGCCTGCGCCGGGCGGATGGCTGGGTGCTGGAAAATGAAAAAATCGTCTGCCGGATCGATGATCTGGGCCGAGTCGTCAGCGTGAAAATGGCCGGTTCGGCACAGGAATTTCTGGCCGCACCGGGCAACGAGCTGCGGATGTACCGGGATGTCAACACCTGCTATGACGCATGGGAGCTGGGCAGCATGTATGAAAAAAGCCCGGTCGAGCTGTCCGGGCCGGTGCAGCTGACGGCGGTGCAGGAGCCGGAGGGCGCTGCGCTGCTTCTGCAGCGGCAGGTGCATGAAAGCAGCCTGGAACAGAAGATTTTCCTGGGAAATAACGCCTCCCGTCTGGATTTTATCACCCGTATTGACTGGAAAGAGCGGCACAAGCTGCTCAAGGTCTGTTTCCCGGTCAACGCGCTGGCCGGACAGGCCCTGCATGAAATTCAGTTCGGCTACCTCGCCCGGCCAACACACCGCTCCCGGCAGCATGATCGGGATCAGTATGAGGTCTGTAACCACCGCTACAGTGTCCTGTCGGACGGCGCGGTGGGCGCGGCGGTACTCAACAACGGCTGCTACGGTGTCAGCACCCATGACCGGGAGATTTGCCTGAGCCTGCTGCGCGCGCCGCTGATGCCGGATCAGTATGCCGATCAGGGGCAGCACTGCTTTACCTATTCCTTCCTCCCCTTTACCGGGGATTTCCGCCGCAGCGAGGTGCTGCATCAGGCGGTAGAGCTGAATGAACCGCTCTGCATGGCGCAACCCCTGCCGGAGACGGAGCCGATCTTCCTGCCGGATGCGGCCAATGTGGTGGTGGAGACCGTCAAGCCCGCCGACCGGTATGAAAATGCCCTGCTGGTGCGGGCCTATGAAGCCATGGGCATGCAGACCGACTGCGCCTTTACCGTTCACACTTCGGTGCGGCAGGTGGTGGAGACGGACATGCTGGAAGAGCAGGCGCGGGAAGTCACGCCCGGACAGGTGCATTTCGGCCCATTTGAGATCAAAACCTTTATTCTGCTGCTGTAGGAGGAAAACGCCATGTATACCATCGGAGTCGATCTGGGCGGTACCAATACGGCGGCAGGTCTGGTAGATGAAAGCGGGCGGATTGTGGCCCGGCTTTCGGTTGCCACAAATCTGCCCACCACACCGGAAAGACTGGTGCAAAGCATCGCCTCGCTTTCGCGGGAGCTGATGGCACGTAGCGGCCTGACGGCGCGGCAGATCCGCAGCGTGGGTGTCGGGGTGCCCTGTACCGCCGTGCAGGAAACCGGCTGGATGGAGGATGCGTCCCATCTGGGATTTTCAGCCGGGCCGCTGGCAAAGCCGCTGGAGCAGCAGCTTTGCATCCCCGTGGCCATCGGCAATGATGCCGATGCCGCCGCGTGGGGTGAATACCACGGCGGCGGTTATCAGGGAAAATCCTTCCTGCTGGTGACACTGGGCACCGGCATCGGCGCCGGTATCGTACTGGGCGGGCATCTGCTGCAAAGCCGCACCGGAGCGGTGGGAGAGGTGGGCCACATGGCCATGGATCCCAACGGCCCACTGTGTGGCTGCGGCCGCCGGGGCTGCTGGGAGTACTACGGCTCCGCCACGGCCCTGATTCGGCAGGCCCGGCAGGCCGGGGTGGCGGTTACCGGCGCGAAGGAGGTCTTTGACCGTGCCGCGGCCGGTGACACGGTATGCGCCGGGGTGCTGGACGGGTATACGACCTTCCTTGCGGATGGGTTTGCCAATCTGATCAACATACTCAGCCCGGATGTTCTGTGCATCGGCGGCGGGGTCAGTGCCGCCGGGGCGGCGCTGCTGGAGCCGGTGCGAAATAAAACCGCGCAGCGGGTTTTGTCCCACCGGGGGAATATCGGCACACGGATTGTGCTGGCCGGACTTGGCAATGACGCGGGCATTCTCGGCGCGGCATTGCTGGAAAAACAGGAGGAATACAAATGAAAGCACATTATTTGCGAGTGGTCAGGGATACGGAAAAGCGGGTGCGCCATGCCCTGCAAACCCAGAATCTGGATGCAACCAGCCCGTACTACGGCGCTTTTGTCATGCCCAACGGGGTGTATATGCAAAAGCATGCCCTGTATGAGATCGCGGCCATGTCCGGTGCCTACTGCTGCGCCGACAGCGCCTATTATCACGATGCGCAGCTGCTCAACTCCATGCTGCTGGGGCTTCGCTATGTCCGCTCCACCCAGCATGAAAACGGCCTTTTTGACTATATTACCTGCAATTTCTTCTCTGCGCCGGATACGGCCTTCTGCATCGGCATCATTTTGCCGGCGCTGCAGGTGCTGCTGGAGCGGGAGCGGACACCGGGGGAGGAGCAGCTCAAGCAGCAGCTGGAGCAGATCATCCATCTGGGTGGCCGTGGCCTGCTGGAGGGCGGCTTCCACACCCCCAACCATCGCTGGGCCATTGCGGCGCTGCTGGCCCAGTGCGGCAAGCTGTTCCATGAGCAGGATCTGCTGGACGCGGCCCAGATCTATCTGCGCGAGGGCATTGACTGCAATGCCGATGGGGAATATTCGGAAAAATCCGCCGGTAATTACAACGGCGTCAACAATCAGGCCATGCTTTTCCTGGCCCAGGCGCTGGACGATGACAGCTTCGAGCAGCATGTGATCCGCAACCTGCGCATGATGCTGACCTACTGGGAGCCGGACGACAGCATTTTCACCGCCAATTCCACCCGGTTCGACAAGGATCGGCTGGTGTATCCCGACGGCTACTATTTTTCCTACCTGTATCTGGGTGTCAAGTATGATATTCCGGAATTTGTGGCCATGGCCAACTACGCCTTCCGGATCATTGAAGAGAAAAACCTGCTGTCGCCGGATCTTCTCAACCGGTTCCTGCTCCACCCGGAGCTGGTGGCCTACGAGTCGCCCCTTTGCGACACGCCCCGGCGTTACCGTGCCTTTTATGCCGACTCCGGCATCGCCCGGGTGCGCCGTGACGGCTTTACCTACACCCTGATGCAGGGAAAATCCAATTTCCTCTATGTCCATAACGGTGGCATCAAGCTGGAAATGAAGATCGGCGGCAGCTTCTGCGAGCATCGTGCTTTCCGGGCGGAGCGGCTGTGGGAGGAAGACGGTGTGTTCCGCCTGCGCCAAACTATGCACGGCTGGTATTATCTGCCCTTCCCGGAAAAACCCGAGACCTCGGACTGGTGGAAAATGGACAATGCCAGCCGCCCGAAAAAGTGGGGCCCGGATATGCACATCGAGGTTGCGGTGCGGGATACCGCCGACGGCCTCGAGGTAGAACTGGATACCTCCGGCGTGGTGGGTGCGCCGTGGCGGGTGGAGCTGGCCTTTTCCGGCATCAGCCGCATCAGCAGCCCCCATATGACCATGCCCATCCACGGCGATGAGGTGCTGGTGCTGAAGGACTCGGATTTCACCGTGACCGATGGTTTCCATGCCATGACCATCGGCCCGGCCTTTGGCAACCATCATTTCACCGACGGCAAGGAGGACAGCGAGGCCAAAACCCCCGGGGCCGCCACCGTGTATCTGACGGATTATACCCCCTTCCACCATGTCATTACCATTCGCCCGTAAGGAGAAAAAACTATGCGTCATTATGAAAATCCGGAGCATACCAGTGAAAACCGCTGCCTTCCCAGAAGCAGCTATATCCCCGGCGGCGTATCGGAATATACCCTGCTGAACGGAACATGGCAGTTTGCGTGGTTTTCCCGGGATGTGGATGTGCCGGAGCAGATCACCTGCTGGGATACCATCCCGGTGCCCGCCTGCTGGCAGCTGCATGGCTATGAGCATCCCAATTACTGCAATGTCAACTATCCCTATCCCTGCGATCCGCCCTATGTGCCCGATGACAACCCCTGCGGCATTTACCAGCGGGAATTTGAGCTGGAGCGGAAATGGGGCCGGGTCTATTTTGTGCTGGAGGGTGTCAGCTCCTGCGCCTATGTGTGGCTCAATGGCCACTACATCGGCTTTACACAGGGCAGCCACCTGCGCGCGGAATTCGATATTACCGATGCCGCCGTGCAGGGCACAAATACCCTGCGGGTCAAGGTTCTCAAATGGTGCTGCGGCAGCTATCTGGAGGATCAGGATTTCTTCCGCTACAACGGCATTTTCCGGGACTGCTACCTGCTGCAGCGGCCCGCCGGACACATCACGGATGTGGAGATGATCCCCCGGGCCGACCGGATCGAACTGCGTCTGGCAGGAAGCGCCCAGGTACGTGTTTTTGCCGATGGGCAGCTGCTTTGCAGCCGGGATGCGGAGGAACATTTCGTTTTCACACCGGAAAAACCCGTGCTGTGGAATGCGGAAAAGCCCTTTTTGTACACCGTGGAGCTGGAACGCCACGGGGAAATCATCCGTTTGCAGACGGGCCTGCGGGATATCCGCATTTCCGACCGGTATGAGCTGCTGATCAACGGCACGGCGGTGAAGCTGCATGGTATCAACCACCACGATACCAGCAAATACCGTGGCTGGTGCGAAACGGAGCAGGAGCTGGAGCGGGAACTGGAACAGATGAAGCGGCTGCATATCAACTGCATCCGCACCTCCCATTATCCGCCCACACCCCATTTTCTGGAGCTGTGCGACCGGATGGGCTTCTATGTGATCTGCGAGACGGATCTGGAGATCCATGGCTTCCTGCGCCGCCTGCCCAATGTGGATTACCGCTTCGATGTGGAAAGCAATGCCTGGCCCTGCACGGACAGCACCTGGCGGCACGAATTTCTGGAACGGATGCAGCGAATGGTGGAGCTGTATAAAAACCATCCGTCCATCATCATGTGGTCTTCCGGCAACGAAAGCGGCCACGGCTGCAACCATGTGGAAATGCTGCGCTGGACGGCCCGGCGGGATCCGTCCCGCCTGCGCCATGCCGAGGATGCCAGCCGCAAGGGTCAGATTCACAATGCGGACGTGTTTTCCGCCATGTACCCTTCGCTGGAAGAGGTGGAGCGTCTGGCCCAGTGCGATGATGTCAACATGCCGGTGTTCCTGTGCGAATATTCCCATGCCATGGGCAACGGCCCCGGAGATGTTTATGCCTATAATCAGCTCTTTGACCGCTATCCCAAGCTGATCGGCGGCTGCATCTGGGAATGGGCCGACCATGTGGTGACGGAAAACGATGTCCAGAAATACGGCGGCGATTTCCCCGGGGAACTGACCCATGACGGCAATTTCTGCTGTGACGGTCTGGTCTTTGCCGACCGGAGTCTGAAAGCCGGCTCGCTGGAAGCCGCTGCCGCCTACCAGCCCATCCGCACCGAGCTGGAAGGAAATGCCCTGCGGCTGACCAACCGGCTGGATTTTACCGATCTGTCCGGCTATACACTGGTGTTGGAGCTGGAGCAGGACGGGCAGATTCTCCAACAGGACAGCCGCGTGCTGCCCCTTGCGCCCCATGCCCAGACACTGCTGCCGGTGCCCGATGCGCCGTCGGCCTGCCGCTGGGGGGCGCACCTGAATGTGCTTTTGCTCGATGGCGAGCGCTGTATCGCCCGGCAGCAGCATCCGCTGCCCTGCCCCCGGCAGGCACCCGCCCCGGCACGGCTGGCAGCGTTGCGGCAGGATGAAAAGAATATTTATGCCGATGGCCCGGGCTTTTCCTATGTTTTCTCCCGGCACTATGGTATGTTCACCGCTATGGTGGTGGACGGAGCCGAGCAGCTGGCCCAAAAGCCGGAGCTGACGGCCCTGCGGGCCCTGACGGATAACGACAGCTCCATGGCACACCGCTGGCTTCAGCTGGATGTGTGGCAGGGGGAAAATCTGGATCGCACCTCGGTCAAGATCTACGCCTGCGGCATTGCGGACGGCGTCATCCGGGTTCGGGGAGCCCTGTCCGGCATTTCCCGGGCACCGTTGCTGCGCTTTTCCATGGATGTGGCGGTGGAAGCGGACGGAACCGTCCGCCTGAGCCTGACCGGCGATGTGCGCCCGGATGCCATCTGGCTGCCCCGGCTGGGCTTTGAATTTACCCTGCCCGGCAGCAGCGAAGCCTTCTCCTATTACGGAAACGGCCCGCAGGAAAGCTACCGGGATATGTGCCACGGCGGTTTGGTGGGGCTCTACCACTCCGATGCCCGGCGGGAATATGTGCCCTATGTCCGGCCGCAGGAGCATGGCAATCACACGGACTGCCGCTTCCTGCGCATCGGGCGGCTGGAATTTGAGGCGGAGGACACCTTCGAACTGTGCGTTTCCCAATACAGCACCGCCATGCTGCAACAGGCGGCCCATACCGATGAGCTGGTGCCCGATGGAAACGTGCATCTGCGTGTGGACTACAAGGTTTCGGGCCTCGGTTCCGCTTCCTGCGGCCCGGCGCTGGGGGAGACCTACCGCCTGTCGGAAAAGCAGGTGCGCTTCGCCTTCACCATCCGTCCGGCGGAGGCTTGAGCCATGCAGGCCTATCTGTTTGTACATTTTCGGGAGAAGCAGACCCCCGATGGGGAGCAGGTCTATTTCGCCGTCAGCCGGGATGGCTACCACTGGGAGCCGGTGCACGACGGGAAACCGGTGCTGTGGGCCCATCTGGGGGAGCAGGGGGTGCGGGATTGCACCATCGTCTATTGCCCGGAGGACCGGCTCTACCGGATCATTGCCACGGATCTGTGTCTGGCCTACCGCTTCCGGCAGTGTGGTTTTCACGACTGGCAACAGATCTCCCACCATGGGAGCCGGTGCCTGAGCATGTGGCAATCGCCGGATCTGCTGCACTGGTCGGAGCAGCAGCTGCTATGCCTGAGCGATGGGACACTGGGCTGCCTGTGGGCCCCGGATGTGATCCGGGACAGCCGGACGGGGGAGTATGTGCTGCACTGGTCGTCCACCCACCGGGATCGGCCCCATATGGCCATTTATTACAGCCGCACCCGGGATTTTCAGCATTTTTCGCCGCCGCAGCTGCTGTATGAAAAGGAAAATGCCGGCATCATCGATTCCGCCATTTATGAGGAAGCGGGCAAATACTACCTCTTCGTCAAGTGCGATCATGATCCGGAAACCATCCTTCTGCTGCAAAGCGACAGTGTGACCGGCCCTTACCACCGGGTGGAAGCCTTTGACGAGAGCATACAGGCGCTGGAGCCGGGGCTGTACGAGGGGCCGACCGCGGCACGTCTGCGGGATGGCCGCTGGGGCCTGTTTCTGGATTATTACGGCGTACCCGGGGACGGGCAGGGCTATGTGCCGCTGCTGGCGACCTCGCTGGAAAGCGGCCGCTTCGTCCGGGCGGATGAAGCCTTTTCCTTCCCCTACGGCTTCAAGCACGGCACGATCCTCCCCATTTCCCAGACGCAGTACCATGCCCTTCTCCACCACCCATGGCCGGAGGTTCCATAGAAATGTAAAAAGCGGCAGAAGTCATGGACTTCTGCCGCTTTTGTGTGCAATTGGCGTTTTGGCTCAGGCTTTCCCCAGTCGGATCATGTTCCAGCTGTGCCTGGTCAGCAGGCTGTGCAGGGTGCCCTCCACAATGTGGGAATTGTCACAATTGTGGGGGGTGACCCGGTCGGGATCCTGCTCCGTGTTGGTGGCGAACAGATCATCGCAGGTCATGGTAACATGCTCGATCACCCGGTAGTCCGCAAACTGCCGCAGGGGCATGGAAAGGGACAGATCCTCGTCCAGATCCTTGTTCACGGCAAATACCACCAGCTCGTCCCGCTCGTCATTGAAAACAGTGACTGCATCCAGACAGGAAACCTCGCCGTAGCGGTCGGTGTGGTAGGTCGGGGCCTCTACCAGCGTCTGCAGGGCAATGCCCTGGCCGTATTTTCCCGTGAGCAGGTAGGGATAGTAGATGGTCTGCCGCCATGCGCCGGTATCGGAGGTCATGATCGGCGCGATCACGTTGACCAGCTGCGCCAGACAGGCGATCTTCACCCGGTCGGCATGGCGCAGCATGGTGATCAGCATGGAGCCGACCAGAAGCGAATCCTGAAAATCATACACATCCTCCAGCTGATGGGGGGCATGCGTCCACTTTTTCAGCTTCTGATCCTGCTGCCGGGAGTGATACCACACATTCCATTCGTCAAAGGACAGGTTAATGGTCTTATCGCTGTGCTTTCTGGCCTTTACCGCGTCGCAGATGGCGGCCACACCGGTGATGAACCGATCCATATCCGTGTTATGGGCCAGGAACAGCCGGGAATCGCCTTCGTTGAAATCGTAATAGGTGTGAAGCGACACATAATCCACACTGTCATAGCAGTGTTCCAGCACTGTATCCTCCCATGTGCCGAAAGTTGGCATGTTGCCGTTGGAGCTGCCGCAGACCACCAGTTCAATGGACGGATCCACTGTCTTCATGGCCTTGGCCGCCTCGTTGGCCAGTCTGCCATAGTCATCGGCGTTCTTGTGGCCAATCTGCCAGGGGCCATCCATCTCGTTGCCGAGGCACCACAGCTTGACGTTGTGGGGCTTTTCATAGCCATGGGCACGGCGAAGATCGCTGAAATGGGTACCCTTTTCCATGTTGCAGTAGTCCACTATGTCGATGGCCTCCGCCACACCACGGGTGCCCAGATTGACCGCCATCATCACCTCGGTGCCGGCCTTCTCTGCCCAGTCGGAAAATTCGTTCAGGCCCACCTCGTTGCTTTCCACCACCTGCCAAGCCAGCTCAATGCGCTTGGGCCGCTCTTCCCGGGGGCCGACGCCGTCCTCCCAACGATAGCCGGATACGAAGTTGCCGCCGGGGTAGCGCACCACCGGCACATTCAGCTCCCGCACCAGTTCCAGCGTGTCCCGGCGGAAGCCCTGCTCATCGGCAAAAGGGCTTCCGGGCTGGTAAATGCCCTCGTAGACGGCGCGCCCCAGATGCTCGATAAAGGAGCCATAGATCCGGCGGTCGATGCGTCCAACCTGAAAATCTCGATCTGCGATGATTTTTGCCTGTTTCATATTCTGTTCTCCTTAAAAATGTTATCTGATATGGAACAGCAGCACGCCGTGGGGCGGGATACTGCCGCCGGGGTTATGAGGTTGCGCACCCTTGCCGGAAAAGACCTCCGTGCAGGTTTTACCCCGCAACGCCATGTCCGGGAAAACGTCCTGCAGCACAGAAAGGGACACATCCAGTGTTTGGGTCTGCTCTGCCAGGTTGAAAATGGCCACATAGTATTCTCCGTTTTCCGGGCTGACGGCTGCCCAGACACAGCGCCCATCCTCCCGCAGCACCTGCCGGGACAGGAAATTGCCCTGCTGCAGCCGTAGCAGCTGCCGGTTTTGCAGCAGCGAAAGGGTCCAGTCGTCCAGTGTGGTCATTTCCGCGCCCAGCATCAGCGGCGAGTGGAAAATGCACCACAGGGCCATCATGCTCTGCTGCTCCGGCCGGGTCAGCCCGGTCTGCCGCTCCTGGGCAAAGCCACGGCCGATGCGTCCGAGGGGCAGCATATCGCAGTCCGGCCAGCTGCCGGGTCGCACATGATCCTGCCACCGCTGGCACCGGTCAAACATGTCCAGCAGCGGGGGCCAGCTGTCCCAGAAATCGTCGGTAATGCGCCACATGTTGGCATAGCGGCTGTAATGCCAGCTTTCCGTCACCTGCGCCGGGCCGGGGGAGAGACTCAGCACCATGGGCCTGCCGCAGCGCTCGATCGCCAGATGGAGCATTTCCACTTCCTTTTTGTGCAGATACTGCCGCTCCGGGCCGAAATCCGCGGAGCAGATGTCATCGCATTTGATAAAATCCACGCCCCATTCGGCATACAGCCGCAGCAGGGAGTCGTAGTACGCCTGCCCGGCGGGGCTGTGGCGCACGCCGTACATGTCCGGGTTCCACGGGCAGATGGAGGATGGATCCGCCACCATGTCCGCCGTCACATCTGTGCCCTGCACCGGCAGATGCCGATGGGCGGCCTCTCTGGGGATGCCTCGCATGATGTGGATGCCAAATTTCAGCCCCATGGCATGCAGTTGCTCCGCCAGCGGCCGGAAGCCTGCCCCGCCCACACTGGACGGGAATTTGTCCGGACAGGGCAAAAGTCTGCCGAATTCGTCCATCTCCACCCGGCCGAAGGGGATATACTGGAAGCGCTCCCGCATGGAGCCGGTACCGTAGGCGTACCACTGAATGTCCACCACCACATATTCCCAGCCGAAGGCAAGCAGATGCCCGGCCATGAAGGCGGCATTTTGCAGCACCTCCGCCTCCGTGACGGTGGTGTCGTAATAATCATAGCTGTTCCAGCCCATGGGCGGGCGCAGCGCGGCGCAGTTCGGGTTCATTGGCATATCTCCCCGCATTTTTCTTTCAATATACCAAATATTGCGGGATTTTACAAGAGCAACTTCACACTTTTTTTGTGAAGTTTCCTCAGTTGAAGCTGGCCAGATCGAAGGTGACAACGGTGTACAGCTCGACCGCCTCCTGCTGCTTCAGAAGCCGGTCAAGCTCCGCCTTGATCTGCTTCTGGCGGGGCATCAGCTCTGCCGGGAGGGCCATGTCGAAAATCAGATTGATATGGCCGCTGCCGCGCACCATGCGAAAATCGTGGATGCTGATGCGGCTGTCCTGCTGGGCCAGCAGCGTCTGCACGGTGGCTTTCAGCCGTTCCAGTTCCGCGTCCCCGGTGGCCACCGGGTCGTAATGCAGCACCAGATGGACATTGTAGGCCCGCAGACTGGCCCGCTCCAGATCGTCGATCAGCTCATGGCACACCAGCGGATCCGCCTTCTGATCCATTTCCACATGCATACTGGCAAAGCGCTGGCCGGGGCCGTAGTCATGCACCATCAGATCATGGTAGCCCAGCACTTCGGGGCAGGCACTGACCAGCTCCACGATCTGTCCCCGCAGCTCCGGGCTGGCGTTTTCTCCCAGCAGGGGACTGATGGTCTCCTTTGCCAGCATGGCACCGCTGTAGAGAATGAACAGCGCCACCGCCAGACCCATCACGCCATCGATCTTCCAGCCGGTCAGGGTGCCCACCACGCCGGCCACCAGTACCGCCGCCGTGGAAATGGTATCGTTGCGGCTGTCTGCCGCCGTGGCCAGCAGGGTCTGGGATTGCACCAGTTTGCCCAGCTTCGTGTTGAACAGGCTCAGCCACAGCTTCACCGCAATGGAGCCGACCAGCACAACGCACACCGGCCATGAAAACTGCACCGGTTCCGGGTGGAGAATTTTCTCCACGGAGGTCTGGGCCAGCTCGAAGCCGATCACCACGATCATGGCCGCCACCGCCAGCCCGGAAAGATACTCATAGCGGGCGTGGCCGTAGGGATGATCCTCGTCCGCCGGGCGCTGGGCCAGCCGGAAGCCCACCAGCGTCACCACGGAACTGGTGGCATCGGACAGGTTATTCATGGCATCGGCCGTAATGGACACGGAGCCGCTGAGCAAACCCACCGCCAGCTTCATGGCGAATAGCAGCACATTGCACACGATCCCCACCACGCCGGACAGCACCCCCACCCGGGCCCGGGCGGCGGGATGATTGCCATCGGGATTCTTCACGAAAATACGAAGCAGCAGCTTTGTCATAACAGCCTCCGAAAAAATTAAGCATTTTCTATGCAGTATAGCACAGTTTCCCGCCGGACGCAACCAAAGGAACCTTTCTTGCCGATTGAATCAGAGATTCCCAAATGGAGTCGCCGCGGGGAAGGAAAAGGCACACCTCCCATATGGAAGGTGTGCCAAAATTTGTAAGTGGAAATCAGGCCTTGCCGGCGCAGCCCAGAACGTCCACCAGCTTGTGGCGAACCAG
>CAZSTD010000014.1:20452-25183 GCA_964609645.1 uncultured Blautia sp. | reverse complement strand
GTGCAGATCATTCGCTGAAAGTATAACGGATGATATAACCGTTTCCATCACCGGTCGTGATCACAACATCGCCGGCTTCATTCTCAAATATATCCGTGATAGGGAATCTGCCGTTTTCTTTTACATAGCTTTCAGGGCTTTCTGCCTCTGCTTCGATGATCTCCTTTAAGGCATGTTTAGAACCGCCGCAAGGATTGATCGTTTCGATAAAGATCTCATATTCGTTCATGGATAAACTCCGTTTCTCTGGGACAATGTCTACTATCCCAATGTTATTCTGTTTTTTAGATTATACGAAAGTTTTTGAGGAGATTCAAATGGTAATTAGTACTAAAATTGGATATAATAGGGTATCTGATCCACTGAAGTATAGTGAGAAGGATTATAGTGCTTGAGTGAACATAAATCGAAAAGATATAGATGATAGAGAGGATAGGATTTGCATTATGAAGACAATGGGGATTGATATTGGAACAACAACTGTCAGCATTGTGCTGCTAGATATAGCATCTGGAACGCTTATAGACAGAGTGACGGTGGAGCATCATGCTTTTTATAAAGAGACTTTGCCAGATGAAAAGATACAAGATCCGGAACGTATTTACAGGGTCGTAAAAGAAAATATGCAAAGTATGATAGACAGACAGGGAAAACCCGATGTGATCGGATTTACCGGGCAGATGCACGGGATGCTCTATATAGATGCGTTGGGAAATGCAGTCAGCCCTTTGTATACCTGGCAGGATGAACGTAGTGATCGGAAAAACGGGGATCACAGCAGTGTGGGATATTTGAAAAAATATGTAGGGTATACTGCGGCAGGTTATGGGCTTTCAACACATTTTTATCTGCAAAAGACAGGTGCGATCCCGGAGCTGGCCGTAAAGATGGGGACGATCAGTGACTATATCGCGATGCGCTTGTGCCAGTGCAAGGAAGCGATGATCGGTGCAGACATGGCTGCAAGCTGGGGATGTTTTGACCTGAAACATAAGAGATTTTTAGAAGAAGAGCTCGCACAGGCAGGGGTGGAGATCTCCTATCTTCCGAAAGTAAGGACGGAACACTTTTTTATTGGAGAGACGCTAGGCGGTGTGAAAGTGATGGGATCGATCGGAGACAACCAGGCAAGTGTGTTTGGTTCTGTCACAGATCTGCAGGAAAGTGTGCTGCTCAATGTGGGAACAGGAAGTCAGGTTTCGGTGGTGACCGATCGCTATGTGGAGAGCAGCGGGGCAACGGAGCTACGCCCTCTGGAAAAAGAAAATTATCTGCTGGCAGGTGCTTCCTTGTGCGGGGGACGTGCTTATGCACTGCTTGAACAGTTTTACCGTGAGGTGACAGGAGATACACAGGAGTGCTATTCTCGGATGTATGCACAGGCAGAGGACTTTTTGGAAAAGTACGGTCTGGAAGCTGCCTGGAAGGTGCGGACGACTTTTTCGGGAAGCAGAGATTGCCCGGATGAAAAAGGCAGTATCAGTGGTATCAGTACAGAGAATTTCCATCCAGGCGCACTGACAGTGGGCATGATCATGGGGATTTTGGAGGAGCTGTATGTGCAGTATGAAAATATGTGCAGTCTCACCGGCAAAAGAGCCAGCAGGCTGGTTGGCTCAGGAAATGGACTTCGCAGAAATCCGCTGATGCAAAATCTGGCAGAAAAACTTTTTGGAATGCAAATGACGATATCCGCCTATGAGGAGGAAGCTGCCTGCGGTGCAGCTCTGTGCGCGGGAAGACTCTGTAATACGGAACTGATGTGAGGTTTTTTATAAAAATTAGCACTCACCTCTTGACAGTGCTAACAATCATGTGTTATATTACAAATCGAACAAAGAAAACACATAGTTCCCTGCGAAACGGGAAAAAGTAGTTTAGCAGGAGAGATTTTACACAGAAGGAGGCAGCTTATGAACATCAGTAAATTTACTCAAAAATCCATCCAGGCAGTTCAAGATCTGGAGAAGGTTGCCTATGAATTCGGCAATCAGGAGATAGAGGAAGAACATCTTTTATATGCGCTTATTGAGCAGGAGGACAGCCTGATCTTAAAGCTCATCGAAAAGATGGAGATTGATAAAGCGTATTTTAAAAATTCTTTGGACCAGGCATTGAATGCGAAGGTAAAAGTATCCGGTGGAGATTTACGTTTCGGCCAGTATTTAAACAAAGCACTGGTCAGTGCGGAAGATGAAGCGAAGGCGATGGGCGACGAATATGTATCCGTTGAGCATCTGTTCCTTTCTCTATTAAAGAACCCAAGTCCGAGTATGACGAGACTGTTTCACGAGTTTGGGATCACAAGGGAACGTTTCCTTCAGGCACTTTCCACAGTGCGTGGAAATCAGCGGGTAGTCAGTGACAACCCGGAGGCGACCTATGACACCTTGAATAAATACGGAGAGGATCTGGTGGAGAAGGCGCGCAGCCAGAAATTAGATCCAGTCATCGGACGTGACGCGGAGATCCGAAACATTATCCGCATCCTTTCCCGTAAGACTAAGAACAATCCGGTTCTGATCGGTGAGCCAGGTGTCGGTAAAACGGCAGCGATCGAAGGACTGGCACAGCGTATTGTGGCAGGGGATGTACCGGAAGCATTGAAAAATAAGAAGATTTTTGCCCTGGATATGGGGGCTTTGGTCGCAGGAGCGAAGTACAGAGGCGAGTTTGAGGAACGTCTCAAAGCTGTTCTGGAAGAAGTCAAAAAAAGTGAAGGAAAGATCATCCTCTTTATTGATGAGCTGCACCTGATCGTTGGCGCCGGCAAGACCGACGGTGCTATGGATGCAGGAAATATGCTCAAACCAATGCTTGCAAGAGGTGAACTCCACTGTATCGGTGCGACGACACTGGATGAATATCGCCAGTATATTGAGAAGGATGCTGCTCTGGAACGTCGTTTCCAGCCAGTCATGGTAGATGAGCCGACGGTGGAGGATACGATCTCGATCCTTCGAGGACTGAAAGAAAGATACGAAGTGTTCCACGGAGTTAAGATCACGGACAGTGCGCTGGTTGCAGCAGCGACACTTTCACACAGATATATCACCGACCGTTTCCTTCCGGATAAAGCGATCGACCTGGTAGATGAAGCCTGTGCACTGATCAAGACAGAACTGGATTCCATGCCAGCAGAGCTGGATGAACAGCGCCGTAAGATCATGCAGCTTGAGATCGAGGAATCGGCTCTGAAAAAAGAGACCGACAGTTTAAGTCAGGAACGTCTGGAAGCACTGCAAAAAGAGCTTGCAGATTTGAGAGATACATTTAATGCGCAGAAAGCGCAGTGGGATAATGAGAAGCATTCTGTAGAGAAATTACAGAAGCTTCGTGAACAGATCGAGGAAGTCAATAAGCAGATCCAGAAAGCGCAGCAGGAATATAATTTGGAGAAGGCAGCGCAGCTTCAGTACGGAGAGCTTCCGAAACTGCAAAAACAGCTTGAGATCGAAGAAAAGAGCATCAAGGACAGCGACAGAAGTCTGGTCCATGAGGCTGTGACAGACGATGAGATCGCAAGGATCATTTCCAGATGGACAGGAATTCCTGTGACAAGACTGACCGAAGGAGAGAGGGCGAAACTCCTCACACTGGAAGATCAGCTTCACAAAAGAGTAGTTGGACAGGATGAGGGTGTCAAACGAGTGACAGATGCGATCCTGCGCTCGAAAGCAGGGATCAAAGATCCGTCGAAACCGATCGGTTCATTCTTATTCTTAGGACCAACTGGTGTAGGTAAGACGGAGCTTGCCAAGACGCTTGCACAGAATCTGTTTGATGATGAACAGAATATGGTCCGTATTGATATGAGTGAATATATGGAGAAATATTCGGTATCCAGACTGATCGGAGCGCCTCCAGGATATGTAGGCTATGAGGAAGGTGGTCAGCTCACAGAGGCCGTTCGCCGCAAACCGTACAGCGTTGTTTTGTTTGATGAGATTGAGAAGGCACATCCGGATGTGTTCAATGTGCTGCTTCAGGTGCTTGATGACGGACGTATCACAGACTCACAGGGACGCACCGTGGACTTTAAGAACACGATCCTGATCATGACTTCTAATATCGGATCTCCATATCTGCTGGAAGGTATTGATGAACAGGGTGAGATTAAAGAAGAGGCTCAGGAACGGGTTATGAATGACCTGAGAAATCACTTCCGTCCGGAATTTTTGAACCGCCTTGATGAAATTATCATGTTTAAACCCTTGACAAAATCTAATATTGGTATGATAGTAGACTTAATGGTCAGCGGACTGAACAAACGTCTTGCAGACCAGGAGCTTTCCCTGGAGCTGACAGATGCAGCCAAGTCACAGGTCATTGAGGATGGCTATGATCCAATCTACGGTGCACGTCCGCTGAAGCGTTATCTGCAGAAATATGTAGAGACACTGGCAGCGAGAAGGATCCTTTCCGGAGACGTTCACGCGGGAGATACGCTGGTGCTTGATGTCAGGGATGGGGAATTCATAGTTACGATAAAGGATGGAAGATAAAATATGATACCCAAAGACCCAATGATCTTATTGAGTTATGTGAACACACAGCTTCGGGATTACTATGATTCCTTAGAGGCACTTTGCACTTGCAGAGGTTTAAAGAAAGATGAACTGATAGAGAAAATGCGCTCGATCGATTATGAATATGACGAGGCGACAAACCAGTTTATTTAAAGATAAATGCTTCGGACACGGCAGGACCGCCGTCTCCGGAGTATTTTTT
>CAZSTD010000014.1:0-20352 GCA_964609645.1 uncultured Blautia sp. | reverse complement strand
ATCTGGATGACGAAAAAACAGATGGAAAAGAGGTGAGTTTATGTTTTGTGCAGGAGAGGAAAAAGAAGAAGGACAAAAAAGAAGAGAGAAAAGTATGCCGGCTCTCTTTATGGAGATCAACAGACAATATGGAAAAAAGTGCTTTGGGCGGCTTCATGATATGGGGATCCAGCCTGGACAGATGCCGATCATCATGATCGTATACGGAAATGATGGATGCAGTCAAAAGGAGATCGCCCAGAAGATGGGAGTGAAGCCTCCGACTGTGAATATCAGTATCCAGCGTCTTGAGAAAGCGGATATTGTCTGTCGTAGGCGAGACGAGAAGGATCAGCGAGTCATGAGAGTCTATCTGACAGAAAATGGAAAAAAGACTGTCGAAGGGATCATCAAACAAAATCGTGCCATAGAGAAGATGATGTTCAATAATTTTAATGATACAGAACTTTGTCTGATGCGGCGTTTTTTTGAACAGATCCTAGCGAACATAGAGCAGATACAGACGGATATAGATTTCGAGAGTCAGGCGAAAGCAGTCTGCACAGGAATGAGTAATCTGTTCGAAAAATAAGAAGAAAAGAGGGAAAATAGAACAATGATCAAACTGATGAAATATCTGAAAAAATCAGCAGGATCGATCATCCTGATCATAGGACTTTTGTTTTTGCAGGCTTACTGTGATCTGTCCCTGCCGGATTATACCTCGAAGATCATCAATGTGGGTATCCAGCAGAAGGGGATCGAGGACAGTGTGCCAGAGAAGCTCCGAACCTCAACGATGGAAAATCTTCAGTTGTTTATGGAGGAAGACCAAATAGAGGAAGTGTCGGATGCTTATACTTTGGAAGAAGATAACTGGGTATTGAACGATGACATTTCCAAAGAGACAAGAGAGGAATTAAACGAGGATTTTGCCGGAGCGATGATGATGGTATCTGCTTTTTCCACAGAAAGTGAGCAGGTACAGGCAATGCGGGAACAGATGGGGCTGCAGGAGGGAAGCGACGTGATGACGGTCCTAGCGCAGATGCCGAAAGAAGCCCTTGAGCAGATCATAGAACAGGCAGAAGAACAGTTTGCACAGATGCCAGAGTCAATCCTGACACAGGCGTCAGTTTCTTTTGTGGCATCCGAGTATGAGGCGCTGGGAATGGACCTGGACGCGATCCAGATGCACTATATCCTGATCTCAGGAATCCGAATGCTGGCAATGGCATTGGTCATCATGGTATCTGCGATCAGCACGACCTTCATCTCTGCGAGGGTGGCAGGCAGACTTGGCCATGATCTAAGAAACAGCATTTACCGCAAGGTTATGAGCTTTTCGAGCAGCGAATATCATAAGTTTTCCACAGCATCTTTGATCACCAGAAGTACGAACGACGTGCAGCAGGTGCAGCAGGTAATGGCAATGATGTTCCGTATCGTACTGTATGCACCGATCGTCGGAATTGGAGGCGTGATCAAGGTGTTAAATACGGAGGCATCTATGACCTGGATCTTGGGTGTGGCTGTGGCATTGATCCTTATGGTCATGCTGGTGCTTTTCCAGGTGGCTATGCCGAAATTTACAAAACTGCAGAAACTGATCGACAGATTGAACCTTGTATCCCGTGAGATCCTCACTGGTATCCCGGTCATCCGTGCATTCAGCAGGGAAAAACACGAGGAAGAACGTTTTGAGAAAGCGAATATGGATCTGACTAAGACGAACCTTTTCGTAAACAGAGTCATGACCTTTATGATGCCGACCATGATGCTGATCATGAATGGAGTTTCTGTTCTGATCATCTATAATGGTTCCTATGCGGTAGATAATGGAAGTATGCAGGTTGGAAATGTGATGGCGTTTATCCAGTATGCGATGCAGATCATTATGTCATTCTTGATGATCACAGCTATTTCCATCATGCTCCCGAGGGCAAATGTGGCAGCGCTTCGTATCAATGAGGTGCTTGAGACACAGGTCAGCATTCAAGATCCGGAATCCCCTGTACATCCTGCAGCAGATGAAAAGGGTGTGGTAGAGTTTGACCATGTATCCTTCGCTTATCCGGAGGCAGGTGAGAATGTCCTGACAGATATTTCCTTCAAGGCGAAGAAGGGCGAGACGATCGCAGTCATTGGAAGTACTGGAAGCGGAAAGAGTACACTGATCAACCTGATACCAAGATACTATGACGTGACACAGGGCTGTGTGAAAGTGGACGGCGTGGATGTGCGTAAGATGACGCAGAAGGAATTGAGGGATAAACTTGGATATGTTCCGCAAAAAGGAGTTCTTTTCTCTGGAACGATCGATTCCAACATCCGCTACGGAAAGCCTGAGATCACACAGGAACAGGTGACAAAAGCAGCCGAAGTAGCGCAGGCGACTGAATTTATCGAGACAAAATCTCAGAAATATGAATCTGCAGTGGCACAGGGTGGAACCAATGTTTCTGGTGGGCAGAAGCAGCGTCTCTCCATCGCACGTGCGATCGCCAAAGATCCGGAGATCTTTATCTTTGACGATAGTTTTTCTGCTCTTGACTTTAAGACGGACAGTCAGCTTCGCCGTGCGTTAAAAGAGCACACCAAAGATGCGACTACGATCATTGTTGCACAGCGTATCAGCACGATCCTTGGTGCAGATCAGATCATTGTGCTGGATGATGGACATATGGCAGGAATTGGAACGCATAAGGAATTGATGGCAAGCTGTGAGGTATATCAGCAGATCGCGAGATCTCAGTTATCAGAGGAGGAATTGGCATGAGTGAGCAGAGAAGACGAGGTCCGGGAGGACGCGGCAGAGGCATGATGCCTACCGAAAAAGCAAAAGACTTCAAAGGTTCCATGGCTAAACTTTTCCGCTACATGGGACGATATAAATTCCGTTTTATCCTGATGTTTATCTTCGCAGTGGCAGGAACTGTGTTCAGCATCGTAGGACCGAAGATATTAGGTAAAGCGACGACAGAATTGTTTAATGGATTGATCGCGAAGGTAAATGGTACAGGTGGGATCGATTTTGAGAAGATCGGGTTGATCTTGCTGGGTACGCTGGGACTGTATGTGGTGAGCGCCTGCTTTTCCTTTATCCAGGGATTTATGATGACCGGGATCTCCAATGATGTCACATATCATTTGAGAAAAGACATTTCAAAGAAGATCAATAAGCTGCCTTTAAATTACTATGAGAGCAGGACAAACGGTGAGATCCTTTCCCGCATCACAAACGATGTGGATACATTACAGATGAGCTTAAACCAGAGTTTGACACAGTTGATCACATCTGTGACAACGTTGATCGGTGTGGTTATTATGATGCTTTCCATCAACGTGTGGATGACTTTGGCAGCATTATTGATCCTGCCAGTTTCCATGCTGATCATCCAGACGGTGATGAAGCATTCTCAGAAATATTTCCAGGCACAGCAGAGCTACCTGGGTAAGGTAAACGGACAGATTGAAGAAAACTTTGGCGGTCACAATGTAGTCAGAGTGTTTAACAAAGAAAACGATGTGGTAGAAGAATTTGAGAAAGATAACCAGAAGCTTTATGAATCTGCATGGAAATCTCAGTTTTTCTCAGGAATGATGATGCCGATCATGCAGTTTGTAGGAAACCTCGGATACGTGATGGTAGCGCTCCTTGGCGGTATCTTTGTGATCAAAAACAGCATTGAGGTCGGAGATATCCAGTCTTTCTTCCAGTATATCAGAAACTTTACACAGCCGATCCAGCAGATCGCTCAGGTGACAAACCTGTTACAGTCCTCTGCGGCAGCTTCTGAGCGTGTGTTTGAGTTTTTGGAAGAACCAGAAGAAAGCCAGAATAAAACAAATCCAGTGGAGATCGATGATCTTTCAGGAAATGTGCAGTTTGAGCATGTAAAATTTGGCTATAATCCGGATAAGATCATTGTCAGTGATTTTTCCGCAGATGTCAAAGATGGCCAGAAGATCGCGATCGTAGGTCCGACCGGTGCAGGTAAGACTACGATGGTAAAACTTTTGATGAGATTTTATGATGTCAACAGCGGTTCGATCAAGGTGGACGGACATGATATCAGAGATTTCGACCGAAGCAGTCTGCGTGAGATGTTTGGCATGGTACTGCAGGATACATGGCTGTTTTCCGGAACGATCATGGAAAATATCCGTTATGGACGTTTGAATGCGACTGATGAAGAAGTTATCGCAGCAGCGAAAGCAGCCCATGTGCATAACTTTATCATGCAGCAGCCGGGCGGCTACGATATGATCTTGGATGAGGAGACCAGCAATATCTCCCAGGGTCAGAAACAGCTTCTAACCATTGCACGTGCGATCCTTGCAGACAATAAGATCTTGATCTTGGATGAGGCGACTTCCTCTGTAGATACCAGAACCGAGGTAAGGATCCAGAAAGCGATGGATAACCTGATGAGAGGCAGAACCAGCTTTGTCATTGCGCACAGACTTTCTACGATCAAGGATGCAGACCTGATCCTTGTGATGAAGGACGGCGATATCATTGAGCAGGGAAATCACGAAGAGCTTCTTGCGAAGAAGGGCTTTTATGCGGATCTGTATAACAGCCAGTTTGAAAATAAAGTGACCGCTTAGAACTAAGACTGCGAGCGGAAATTGCAGTGTCAGAAACTTCCTTTGGAGAATGAGACATTCTTCGAGGGAAGTTTTTTTGATGCTGAAAGTTCATGATTTTATCTTTTGCAGAGCGAAGGATTATGGTATAATTAAAAACTATCTTTGGCATATTTGGAAGCATGCTGACTCGATGAAGAAGAAAATGCTTTTCAGGAAATATGTGACAAAGTGTAGCGACAGATGAAAGAATAGATACGGAGGATCCGTATACAATAAAGGGTGAGATAGCAGAGGATATCAGATCATGACAGATAAGAATAATGGAAAAGAATATTTGGAGTATGTGCTCGAAAAACTGAGGGAGCGTATCGCGCAGATCAGTCTTTCTGTGGCGGAGGGACAAAAAGAGATCGAAGGAATGCACGAGTATTACTGGGAAAACTATACAGAAATGGATGAGTATGGCTATGAGAATTATGATAACCAGCAGGCTTTGTTCCGAGAGATCACTGCAAATGAAGAAAAGCTGGTCTTAAAACAGAGATTTCGAAAGATGATGGACTCTCCGTTTTTTGGCAGAGTGGATTTCGTCTATGAGGGTGAGGATGAGCCGGAAATTTTTTACATCGGTATAGGAAACTTTGCGGAGAAGGCAGGGCATATCCCATTGGTGTATGACTGGCGTGCTCCGGTCAGTGGACTTTTTTATGATTATGACAAAGGTCCAGCTTCTTATGAAGCGCCGATGGGTGAGATCCATGGGGAAGTGGCTTCCAAGTGGCAGTATAAGATCCGCGGGGGAAAAATGGTCTATGAGTTTGAAAGCGATGTGAAGATTGACGATGAGATCTTAAAAGCGGAGCTTGGAAGCAACGGGGAGGTTCAATTAAAGAATATCATCCGAACGATACAGAAGGAACAAAATGCGATCATCCGAAATACGAAGGACAGGATCCTGGTGATCCAGGGAGCAGCCGGAAGCGGTAAAACTTCTGTGGCGCTTCACAGGATCGCGTATCTGCTCTATCACGACAGGCAGAACCTAAAATCATCGAATGTGTTGATCTTGTCTCCGAATGGGGTCTTTTCAGATTATATTTCACATATCCTGCCAGAGCTTGGTGAGCAGAATATCAAGGAGATGAGCTTTGATCTTTTTGCCTATAAGCAGTTGAAGGATACAGTTTCGGACTGCGAGGACCGTTACGATGAGATCGAGCGCAGGATCCGTTTTCCGCAGAAGGCATCTTTGGCAGAGGAGAAGCAGTCGAGAGAGTTTGTAAATCTTCTGGAACGTTATGTGGTGGAATTGGAAGATCGTCTGATGAATTTCAAGGATATTGAATATAAAGGTTTTGTCAAGACGGAAGCGCAGATCATAGAGCTGTTTTATTTTAAATTTCAGGATTTTCCGCTGCTGTCGAGAATGCATGCGGTGGCGGACTATTTTATTGATGAGATCGAGACTTTGCGTGACAGAGATATGGACGAGGAGGAAAAAGAGATCATCCGTGAGAAGTTCATGAAGCTGTATGCGACGAGAGATCTTTATCTTATTTACAATCAGTTCCTGAAGGAGAATGGTTATCCGATGCTTCCGAAGGTGCCGCTTGAGAGAAGGAAGCTGAGATATGAAGATGTCTATCCACTGCTTTATCTGAAATATCGTTTACAGAGCCAGCAGGGACGGAGCAATATCAAGCATCTGGTGGTTGATGAGATGCAGGATTATTCCAGACTGCAGTATGAGATCCTGCAGAAGATTTTTTCCTGCCGTATGACGATCCTTGGGGATAAGGCGCAGACGATGGATGAGAAACAGCAGGATGTTTTGACGTTCTTGCCGAAGATCTTTGGGCGGGACATCCACAAGATCATTATGAATAAGAGCTATCGTAACACTATGGAGATCGCGTCATATGCAAATCAGCTTGCGGGTATCACGGATATGGATCTCTTTGAGCGCCACGGAGCGCCTGTGGTGGAGATGGACTTTGCGGGTACAGAGCAGGTGCTAGAGGCGGTTGTATCAGAGCTGAAGCTTGGTGAGGAGGAGTATGAGACTGCAGCAGTGATCTGCCGTACAGAGAAAGAGGCGGAGCAGATGTGGCTGTTTTTGAAGGACCGTCTGGAGCAGAATGGCTTTGATGTGAAAGGTCGTTTGTCTTATCTGGATAGAAACAGTACGAGCTTTAAGAAAGGTCTGACGGTTACGACGTTTTATCTGGCAAAGGGCTTGGAGTTTGACCAGGTATTTTCTGTTTTTCCGAAAGAGGATCAGACACCTTTGAGCAAGCAGGCGAGATACATTGCTGCGACGAGAGCGCTGCATGAGTTGTATATGTATGAGATCTTGGGGTAATCTTGCAGTTACAAGTGTGAGAAAAAAATTTGGTATTCTTGCTCTAAATATGAAGTTTTATGAGACTTTGTGAGGGTACGCTGTAGCAAATGCAGGTCTTGTGACCTGTATTTTGCTCACAGCTGTTTGTCTCAGAAGGGTGTGCATCAAGATACGCGGAGAACAGGAATATGCGTGTGATCTTGGGCAGCTAATGCAGGAATTGACATTGACATCCCTGTAATAAAAATGTAAAATATACAAAAGTAATACCTTAAATATAATCGGCGGAGTGTTCCCTGCTATCAGTGGGATACTGATCTTGCCGTATGAAGCATAGCGTATATCTCTATTCTAAGGAGGATATTATGAAACATAAAAAAGTACTAATGTTATTAGCAATGACTGTTGTATTATCAAGCTCTATGACGGCTTGTAATTTTGGCGGTGGAAGTGATGATGATTCTGCTGTAGTGCAGGTAACACCGACACCGGAACCTACGAAAGCACCGAAGGTGACACCGACACAGGCACCGGCAGATGCGCAGAATACGATCTACACATCTAAGAATAAAGAAGTATCGATCAAACTTCCGGACGCTACCTGGGCAAACAAGGCAGATTCCGATGATATGATCAGCTTCGAATCTCCGAAACAGGGTAAACTTCTGATCCTTCATGGAAGCGGAGATGAAGATATGTCCGTAGCGATCATTCCGAGTACACAGGATACAGCGACAGCACTTGTGAAGGCAGATAACCTGGAAGAAGGTACGGATTTTGAGATCCAGGATTATAAAGCAGAGGAAGTAAACGGTGTAAGTGTTTACACTTATACGATCCATTATCTGAATGATAAGAGCGAATATGCTTATGTTGTGAATAAGTATGTTACAGATAATACCTCAGAGTTTTATAGTGTTGCAGCTTCTGCAAAGACAGACAGTGCGTTGGCGAAACTGAAAACATCTGTGGATTCCTTTAAGATTTCCGGAGATTCTGTGTTGAAGGCAGGAGCACAGGGAAGCAAGGATACAAAGACAGATGCGGCTGCAAGCGACAATACGGCTGCAGGAAGCACCGATAATGCAGGAACATCCAGCACTTCAGGCGCAGATGGAAGCTCCACAGGTTCATCTTATGCAGATGGAAGTTCTGGAACAACAGATAGTTCCTACAGCACAGGAGATTCTGATTATTATGACGACTATTCCGGTGACTATAGCTATGACAGTGACAGTTCTTACAGCGGAAGCTCTTATGATTATGATGACTATGATTATAATTATGATGATGGTTCTTCCGGCGGATATTTCGCAGATGGTACACCTGTGGGAACTGATGACCCAGACTATGATACAGACAGAACAAGAACGATTTACAGAAACTCTGATGGATATCCGCTTGTGATCTATCCGAACGGTGATGGAACATGGTGCGATGATGATGGAAATAACTATGATTTCGTTAACGGTGAAGACGTTTATGATGAAAATGGCGTAGATTATTACTATCACGGAGAGCCAGCATATGTTCGCTATATGCCGAAAAATTAAATTGACCTTAAAATAAGTCGAAGATGATAGAGCTATCTTTAATAGTTCTTTGTTAGGAAGATTCTTTGGCAGTGGCTGGAGTGACATTCGTAGGAGTGTCACTCCATTTTTGTGTTTAAATAGAATTGGTTTGAGTTCAGGTGTTCAAATAGAATTGTCTGAAGTCAGGTGCTTACAAGATGTGTTTTTGGTGCTGCGTTCCTGGATAAAAATAAATATAGGAAATTTGTCCCGCATAGAACTGTGAACGAAATATTTACATTACACTTGGGTTTATGGTATGATAAAGAGCGGAATGTATGGAAGTCTGATAGATACTTATCCAGAGAAAGGTATGAGCAGCAGATCAGACGGACGATACACGAAAGTGGATAGAATCATGAGGGAAAATAAATGGAATCATATGGAAAATTTGCCAAAGTTTACGATATGTTTCAAGATAATGTGAATTATCGCGAATGGGCAGACTATATCATACAGATGCTGCATAGACACGAGATCAAAGATGGACTTGTGCTTGAATTAGGATGCGGGACAGGGACAATGACAGAACTGCTTGCGGACGCAGGGTACGATATGATCGGCATCGACAATTCCAGTGAAATGCTGTCGGAAGCGATGGAAAAGCGTGTGGGATCCGGACACGATATCCTGTACCTTCTGCAGGATATGCAGGACTTTGAACTGTACGGAACTGTGCGGGCAGTGATCAGCGTCTGTGACAGTATGAACTACCTTACAGAGGAAGAAGATCTGGAATACCTGTTTGCACTGGTCAATAATTATCTGGATCCAGGCGGACTTTTTATCTTTGACATGAATACGGTGCATAAGTATCGGGATGTGATCGGAGATACGACGATCGCAGAAGACAGAGAGGACGGAAGTTTCATCTGGGAAAACAGCTATGACGACGAGACCGGCATCAATGTATATGAGCTGGCTCTGTTTCTTCCTAGAGAAGATGGTTTGTATGAGAAATGTGAAGAAGAACATGTGCAGAGAGCATATTCTCTGGACAGGATCAAAGAGATGATCGACAAAGCAGGCATGGAACTGGTGGCAGTATATGATGCATATACCTGCGAGCCGGCAGATGAAAACAGCGAACGTCTTACGTTTGTTGTCAGAGAGCATGGAAAAACTGCAGAGAATGATTATCATGGAAGCATTCCGGAACGCGCAGGCATAAAAGAAGATCCGGAAGAATAAGGAATTATATAACAACAGGAGAAGTAAAATGAGTGACTATATTATCAGAGCGATCGCTGCAAATGACCAGATCCGTGCATTTGCGGCAGTTACGACAGAAACGGTAGAGACAGCAAGAAAGGATCATAACACCAGCCCGGTTGCGACTGCTGCACTGGGGCGTCTGCTCACAGCAGGAGCGATGATGGGTGTGATGATGAAAGGAGATAAAGACATCCTTACCCTTCAGATCAAAGCTGGAGGACCGCTGAAGGGGATCACAGTAACCGCAGACTCCAAAGGACGAGTAAAAGGATATGTTGGAAATCCGGATGTATGTATTCCGGCAAACAGCAAAGGAAAACTGGATGTAGCAGGTGCAGTGGGCGTTGGATTTATGAATGTCATCAAGGACATGGGCTTAAAAGAGCCATACATCGGACAGGTTGCTCTGCAGACCAGTGAGATCGCAGAAGACCTTACTTATTATTTTGCGACTAGCGAACAGGTTCCGTCAGCAGTGGGACTTGGAGTTTTGATGAATAAAGACAACACAGTACGCCAGGCAGGTGGATTTATCGTTCAGCTTATGCCTTTTGCGGAGGAAAGCACCATCGCAAAACTGGAAGAAAATGTGCAGAAGATCCAGTCTGTTACCAGTCTGCTTGAAGAAGGACATACTCCGGAAAGCCTTCTGGAGAAAGTTCTGGAAGGATTTGATGTACAGATCAATGAGAGTATCCCGACAGAATTTTACTGCAACTGCAGTAAGGAAAGAGTAGAAAAGGCACTGATCAGCATTGGCCGCAAAGACCTGAATGAGATGATCCAGGAAGGAAAACCAGTGGAACTCAACTGCCATTTCTGCAACAGCAACTATGAATTTTCAGTAGAAGAATTAAAAGAGATCCTGCGCAGATGCAAATAAGCATCGTTTGGGATCTATGATCGAAATAAATGTAGACCAAATGTGAGAGAACTCCCGACGCGGATATGAGTTTGTTTCTCACTGTATACACAGGCGGGGGTTTTCTTTCATCTGAGATAATAAAAACAGTCTGCCAGCAGATCTTTTAAGATGGTGAGGACTGGAAAGAAGGGAAAATATGAGACACGGTTATATTAAGATTGCAGCTGCAACACCGTACATTACAGTAGCAGACTGTAATGCCAACGGACAGGAAATTCTCAAACTGATCCGCGAAATGGAAAAAGAACACGCAAAGGTGATGGTTTTTCCAGAACTTTGCATCACAGGTTATACCTGCCAGGATTTATTTCTGCAAAGACGTCTCCTGGACAGTGCCTGGGAGACTTTGTTAAACATCGCAGAGGAGACCAAAGACGTAGATGCACTGATCTTTGTGGGAGTTCCGGTACAGAACCATGCAAAACTCTACAACGCAGCGGCAGTATTGAACAGAGGTGAGATCCTTGGACTGATCCCGAAATGCTATCTTCCAAACTACGCAGAATTTTATGAGCAGCGACATTTTGTTTCCGGACTTGGATGCCTGGAATATATGGATATTCAGGGCAAGAGAGTTCCTTTTGGAACAGATCTGCTGTTCGTGTGTGAGGAAATGCCGGAGTTGGTGGCAGCCGCAGAAATCTGTGAAGATCTTTGGGTAACCCTTCCGCCAAGTGTGATCCATGCACAGGCTGGCGCAAACCTGATCGTAAACCTCTCTGCAAGCAATGAGATGGTTGGCAAAGACCGCTACCGCAGAGATCTTGTGACCGGACAGTCCGCACGCTTAGTCTGCGCATATGTCTATGCAAATGCCGGAGAAGGCGAATCCACACAGGATCTGGTATTTGGCGGCCAGAATATGATCGCAGAGAACGGTACCATCCTCGCAGAAGGAAAACGTTTTGAGAATGAAACGGTATACAGTGAGATCGATGTGCAGAGACTCAATGATGAAAGAAGAAAACTGACAACTTATCAGCCAGCAGATGACAGTGACCATCTGAAGATCAAATTCCATCTGAATGTAGAGGAGACAAAGCTCACCAGAAAATATCCGCAGAATCCATTTGTTCCAGCCGGAAAAGAAGAACGCGAGATGAGATGTGATGAGATCTTAAATATGCAGGCACTGGGACTTAAAAAACGTATGGATCATATCCACTGCCACAAAGCAACCGTGGGACTTTCCGGAGGTCTGGATTCCACACTTGCACTTCTCGTTATTGCCAGAGCACTGGATATGTCTGGAATTTCCAGAGACCAGATCCATTGTATCACGATGCCATGCTTTGGAACGACAGACAGAACCTACCAGAATGCATGCGAACTGAGCAGATGCTTAGGCGCTACATTAAGTGAGATCAATATCAAAGATGCAGTTAACCTGCACTTTAAAGACATTGGACATGATCCATCTGTCCATGATGTGGCTTATGAGAACAGCCAGGCACGTGAGAGAACACAGGTTTTGATGGATTGTGCAAATCAGGACGGCTCTATTTTGGTGGGAACCGGAGATTTATCTGAGCTTGCACTGGGATGGGCTACCTATAATGGTGACCATATGTCCATGTATGGTGTAAATGCATCTGTGCCAAAGACTCTGGTACGCCATCTGGTACGCTACTATGCAGACACCTGTGAAGATGAAAAATTGTCAGCCGTATTGCTGGATATCCTGGATACACCGGTAAGCCCAGAGCTTCTGCCGCCAAAGGATGGCAAGATCGCACAGAAGACAGAAGATCTCGTAGGACCGTATGAATTACATGACTTCTACCTGTACTATATGCTCCGCGCAGGATTTGAGCCGGAGAAGATCTACAGACTGGCATGTGAGACCTTTGAGGGAGTTTATGACAAAGAAACGATCTTCAAATGGCTGAAGAAGTTCTATTGGAGATTCTTTACCCAGCAGTTTAAACGCTCCTGCCTGCCGGATGGCCCGAAAGTAGGAAGTGTAGCTGTTTCCCCACGAGGCGATCTGAGAATGCCAAGTGATGCCAGCGCAAGAGTTTGGTTAGAACAATTAGAAAAGATGGAAACAAATAACTGATCATAGATAAAAAAGACGGAGAACAGGTCAATTGTTCTCCGCTTTTTTTAACGCTTCTGTGATTGCATTTAAAAGAACCATGGAAGTGTACTTCTGATCTTCGGGATATTGGATGTTTTCCAGTGATTGGGAAGAATAGATCTGACTGGAAAGTGATTCCAGGGCCGGTTCCATGAGAGGAAACATGGCAGAGGTACTCTCGCTTAGATTGACCAGACGGATGGATCGGATCTTATCAGAATCTACGGTGACTTCCAGATCGAAGCTGTTGCTGTTAAGCTCAATGGAAGATGTGTAGATCCCTGAGCGGTAACGGCTTTGCACGTTGGAAACGGAATCTTTTTTTGACCCGGGACCAAACATAAAAAAGAGCACAATGCCTAAAATGATGGCAAGAAGAAGGAAGATGCCGGTATAGACCACTTCCTTCATATGTAAGACGATGATCTTAGTTTTGGAACTCATGGTACGCGTGCCTCCTGATCGTTTTGTATATTTTATTACAGAGTGTATCGATTTATGATATGATGTTTAAGTCAGAGATCAATTTGCCTCTGTGAGCAAAAGAGAATAACGGGGCAGCGTAAAAAACAGATCAGAAAGGAGTATGGAGCGGAATTTATGTCATTGCAGTTTATCATCGGTAGTTCTGGTGCCGGAAAATCTTATTTTGCATACCAAAGAGTGATACAGCAGTCATTGAAACATCCAGAAAAAAACTACTATGTGATCGTGCCGGAGCAGTTTACCATGCAGACGCAGAAGACGTTGGTGGAGATGCATCCCGGAAAAGGAATCTTAAATATAGATATTTTGAGCTTTGAGCGTCTTGCTTACCGAGTGTTTGAGGAGATTGGAGGAGATGATCGAAAACTTTTGGAGGATACTGGTAAAAGTATGGTCCTTCAGAAGATGGTGCAGCAGCACAGAAGAGAACTCCCTTATCTGGGAAGTCAGATGAATAAGCCAGGATATTTAGATGAGGTCAAATCCTTGCTCTCGGAATTTATGCAGTATGATATTAAGCCAGATGATCTGGAAGAAATGAAAGGACAGGCAAAAGACCAAGCGCTTTTGGAGATGAAGCTCAAAGATGTGGAGGTGCTGTATCTCGCATTTTCAGACTTTCTGAAAGGACATTATATGACCGGGGAGGAAATGATGGATGTTTTGCTCAAGGCACTTCCATTCTCCCAGAAATTAAAGAATGCGGAGTTTATCTTTGACGGATTTACAGGATTTACACCGATCCAGATCAATGTGATCCGTGAACTTCTCGTGATCGCAGATAAAATTTCTGTGACCGTCACGATGGATGCGCGCGAGAATGTTTTTACTCAGGGAAAACCGTATCAGCTTTTTTATATGAGCAAAAAAATGATACATACACTGGCGGAATTGACGAAAGATTTCGAAGATCCTGTGTATCTAAGACACTCTGCGCAAACTCGATTTGCCAAGGCTCCTGCGCTTGAATTTTTGGAAAAACATCTCTTTCGATACCAAAAAGAGGTATATATGCAGGAGAAAAAAGAATGCCAGGAGATCCAGATATTTGTGGCATCGTCCCCTCTGATGGAAATGCGTGAAACAGCCAGACAGATGGCAGAGCTGGTGAGAACGAAAGGATACCGATACGGAGAGATGGCGGTCATCACCGGAAACCTTGAAGAGTATGGAAGGCTTGCGGCGCAGGCGTTTGAGGAGGGACAGATCCCGTATTTTATAGATGAGAAACATTCGGTGCTGATGAATCCTTTTGTCGAATATCTGCGGGCTGCGATGGAGATGGTGGTCCTGGGATTTCCCTATGCGAGTGTCTTTCGCTATCTTCGCTGTGGGATGTCTGCGGTCACAAGGGAGCAGGCAGATAAGCTGGAAAATTACGTGATCGCGCTGGGGATCCGCGGTTATAAGAAATGGTCTGGCAAATGGGTACGCATATACAAAGGAATGGACCCGGATGCGATACAGGAATTAAACGAGATCCGCGAGATTTTTGCAGAAGAAGTGAGAGAACTGGCGGAAGGCTTTAGCTCCGGCAAAAAGACAGTAGAAGAATATTGTAGGATCTTGTATGGATTTATCGTCAAAAGCCAGGTTTGGCAGAAGCTAAAGATACAGGAGGCGAAATTCAAAGAGCTGGGTGAGAAAGCGATGGAAAAGGAGTACAACCAAATCTATGGCATCGTGATGGAACTTTTGGACAAGATGGTTGAGATCCTTGGCGAGGAGCTGGTGACCCGACAGGAATTTCGCCAGCTCTTGGAAACTGGACTTTCTCAGGCAAAAGTGGCGCTGATCCCTCCGAGTGTAGATCAGGTCATGGTCGGAGATATGGAAAGATCCCGTTTAAAGGATATCAAAGCTTTGTTTTTCGTGGGAGTAAATGAGGGAAATATCCCTAAGAACACACAGTCCGGCGGAATCCTATCAGATCTTGACAGAGATTTCTTTAAGGAGCAGGGCGTGGAGCTTGCACCGGGGCCAAAAGAGCTGATGAATATGCAGAGATTTTATCTGTACTTAAATTTAACAAAGCCAAGAGAGCAGCTTATCCTTTCTTTCAGCGATACGAATGCCAAAGGAGAGGGGATCAGTCCGGCATATCTGATCAGCAGTATCCGAAATCTTTATCCGCAGCTTGAGATCCGACGCACACAGGGTGCAGAGAAGATCGTTTATCCGGAGATCCCGGAAGCGGGACTGGATCTTTTTTTGGAAAAGCTGGCAAAGGAAGTCGGAAAAGATCATGAAGTCTCTAGCCAGGAAGACGCGGTGTTTGAGGAGCTTTACACTTGGTATCTGCAGAGCACACACTATAGAAAAACAGTACAAGATCTGGTACAGGCATCGTTTGCCAGAAAGCCTAAAGATGCGATCACGCAGAGTGTGGCAAAGGCCCTCTACGGTGAAGTTTCGCCTTACAGTGCAACACGGCTGGAGAAATTTGCAGCCTGTGCATTTGCGCATTTTCTGCAGTATGGTATGAAGGTCACAGAGCGTGTGGAATATGAATTTAAAGCTATGGATATGGGCAATATCATGCACCGAGCTTTGGAAGATTTTGCAGAGGAAGTGTATAAAAAAGGACTGAAATGGTCACAGCTCACGGATGCGCAGAGGGAGATGATCGCAGACGAGTGTCTGGATAAGATCGTGGCAGACTATGGAAACACGATCCTAAAAAGCAGTGCCAGAAATGAATATATGATCGAGCGTACGAGAAGGATACTTCAGCGTACGGTCTGGGCCTTGCAGAAACAACTTGCCAATGGAGAGTTTCAGCCGGAAGGCTTCGAGGTGACATTTGGAGGCGGAAGGATCGACCGCGTGGATATCATGGAAGACCCGGACAAAGTTTATGTGAAGGTCATTGACTACAAAACGGGAAATACTTCCTTTGACCTGGTTTATCTGTATCATGGCCTGCAACTTCAATTGATGATCTACCTAGACGGTGCGCTCCAGGTGGAGCGGAGAAAATTTCCAGATAAGGAAGTGATCCCGGCGGGCATTTTTTATTACAATATCAAAGATCCGATGATCCAGCAGAAGATGGATGCCGATCTGGATACGATCAGCAGCGGACTGATGAAGGAATTGAAAATGAACGGACTGGTGCAGGCAGATCCGGATCTGGTGCAGCGTATGGATTCGAGTTTAACTTCCATTCCGGTTGCATTTAACAAAGATGGAAGCTTCCGTAAAAATTCTTCTGTTGCAAACAGGGAACAGTTTGCAGTCTTAGGCAAATATGTCAAAACAAAGATCAACAAGCTTAGAACGTCCATCCTGGAGGGGGAGGCGCAGGTCGAACCTTATGAGCTGGGAAAGAAAAATGCGTGTACGTATTGTCCTTATGAGACTGTGTGCGGATTTGACCGAAAACTTCCGGGATATGATTTCCGCAGGCTGAAAAGTTTCTCGGATGAGGAGCTATGGAAAGCGTTTGATAAGGAGGTGAAATAAGATGGGAGTACAGTGGACGAAAGAACAGCAGGAGGTCATTTCCCTGCGAAACAGAAATATCCTGGTAAGTGCGGCTGCGGGCTCGGGCAAGACAGCGGTGCTGGTAGAACGTATTTTGAGCAAGATCACAGATCCCAAAGATCCGGTCGATATCGATCGGCTTTTGATCATGACATTTACCAGGGCAGCGGCCGGTGAGATGAAAGAAAGAATCTCTGCGGCGATCGAAAAGGCACTTTATGAAGATCCGGACAATGAACATCTGCAGCGACAGACCACCTTATTGCACACAGCGCAGATCACGACGATCGATGGCTTTTGCTCTTATCTGATTCGAAATTATTTCCATCTGATCGGCTTAGACCCTGCATACCGCACTGCAGATGAAGGAGAGCTCAAACTCCTTCGGGGGGATGTGATAAAAGCGCTTCTGGAAGATCATTATGAGCGCAAAGAAGAGAAGTTTTTGAAATTTGTGGAGTGCTTTGCATCTGGGAAATCGGACGATGGATTAAGTGAGCTGATCCAAAAGCTCTATGAGATGGCGATGAGCAATCCTTTTCCGCTGGAATGGTTGGATGAGTGTCGCAAAGGGTATCAGATCGAAACCTTGCAGGAATTAAGGGAAGCACCCTGGATGAACCTGCTGTGGGAGGCGGTCTCCGATGATCTAAAAGAAGCGCAGCTTTTGGCTTTGGAGGCGCGAAAGATTTGTGCTCAGATAGACGGACCGCATCTGTATGATGATGCATTGAGCAGTGATCTTCTGCTGATCCGAACTTTACAGGAGCTAGTGGAGGAAAGAGATTATGATCAGATGGCCCAGCTTTTGGTAAAACCGACATTTGCACGTTTGAGTGCAAAAAAAGATCCTGATGTAGACGAGCAGAAAAAGTTAAGAGTTAAGGAACTGCGCGAGGAAGAGAAGGAGATCATAAAGGAACTGGGCGGAAAATATTTTCGCGGCACAGAGGCAGAGCTTCTGGAAATGATGCGATTTATCAGAGAACCTATTGATATGCTGGTAGAACTTACGGTGGAGTTTAAAGAGCGGTTTTCAAGTGCAAAAAGAGAAAAAAACATTCTGGATTTTACAGATATGGAGCATTTTGCCCTGCAGATCCTTCTGGAAAAGACCGATGGAGAGATCCGTATGTCACAGGCTGCCAGAGAGCTTTCCGAGCGATACGATGAAGTCCTTGTGGATGAATATCAGGATAGCAACTATGTGCAGGAGCTTCTTACAACGGCGGTGTCCGGATGGATCAATGAGCGCAAAAATATCTTTATGGTAGGCGATGTGAAGCAGAGTATTTATCGTTTCCGACTGGCAAGACCAGAGCTTTTTATGGAAAAATATAAAAGCTATTCTACGCAGGAGAGCGTGGAACAAAGGATCGATCTGCACAAAAATTTCCGAAGCAGGGCAGAGGTTTTGGAGAGTGTCAACTTTATCTTTCGCCAGATCATGGGAGAGGATCTGGGAGGGATCACTTATGATGCGGATGCGGCTCTGTATCCGGGAGCTGTCTTTCCGGAGGGAGGAGATCCAGAGTTTGCAAAGACAGAAGTTCTTTTGATCGAAAAAGATTCAGAGGATCTGGAAGATGCGCAGGATGCGTGGAACGCTTCTTATGGCGAGGGAGCAGGCGCGCGGCAGAGTAAAAAGGAGCAGGAAAATAAAAATGCGCAGGAACTGGAAGCACTGGCGATCGCCCAGAGGATCCTGGAGATGGTCGGCAAAGAACAGATCGTGGATAAGGAGACAAAACAGTACCGTTCGGTGGAATACGGAGATATTGTGATCTTGCTGCGAACTGCGTATGGCTGGGCAGAGACATTCCGCGAGGTGTTGGCATCGCAGGGCATTCCTGTCTATTGCACTTCAAGGACTGGATATTTTTCGGCTTTGGAGATCGTGACTGTGTTAAATTATCTGAAAGTGTGTGACAATCCCCTTCAGGACATTCCTCTGACAGGTGTTTTGCGCTCCCCGATCGTGGGATGTACCTCGCAGGAGCTGGCGGAGCTGAGGATCCGATACCCGGAAGGAATGCTGTATGAGAGCGTACAGGCATATGTACAGAACGGGCTGTACGGACTGGCTGGAAGGAAGGAGACAGATGAGGATTATCAGGAGCTTCTGAGAGAACGGACTTTGGATGATAAGCTGAGAGAATTTTTGGAACTGCTGGAAAAAGTCCGCGATATGGCGGCCTACACGCCTGTGCATGAGCTGATCTTGTTTATCCTGAAAGAAACGGGGTATGGAAATTATGCGAGAGCACTTCCAGGAGGAGAGCAGCGGTATGCGAATCTTTCGATGTTGGTGGAGAAAGCGATGGATTATGAAAAGACCAGCTACCGAGGGCTGTTTAATTTTGTCCGGTATATCGAACAGCTTCAGGCATATGAGGTGGATTACGGTGAGGTAAATCTGGCTGGAGCAGGAAATACGGCGGTGGAGATCATGACGATCCATAAGAGTAAAGGCTTGGAGTTTCCGGTCGTATTTGTGGCAGGAATGGGAAAGCAGTTTAATTTTCAGGATATCAATGCGCGGCTCTTGCTTCACCCACAGCTTGGGATCGGTGTGGATGCGATCCTTCCGGAGAAACGTATTGTGTCCGCTTCGTTGAACAAGCAGATCATAAGGCGGGAACTTTTGAAAGAGAGTCTAGGTGAGGAGCTGCGTGTTTTGTATGTGGCGATGACCAGAGCGAAAGAAAAGCTCCTTTTGACAGGAACTGTGGGAAAAATGGAAAAACTGATGTTTTCTTTGTCCCGTTTTTTGGATGAGGAGGAAGAATTGCTTCCGCTTGGCACGCGTATGAAAGCGAAAAATTATTGGGGATTTTTGCTTCCTGCACTCACGAGGCACCGGGCTATGGGTGAGCTTTTGGGTGACTACGGAATCCTGATGAAGAAACAAAAGGGAATATATGAGGATGTTTCGGAATTTGTGATCAAAAAGGTCACGCCAAGAGAGATGACAGAAAGAGAGGTGCTTCTTCAGGTCGATTCGCAGATGCAGGAGGAAGTTTTGAAAAACTGGGACGTTGAGAAGGTGTATGATACGCAGGTTCGGGAGGAGATCCGTAAACGTTTTTCCTTTGTGTATCCGTATTCCTATTTGGGAGAAATTCCAGTAAAAGTCAGTGTCTCAGAGCTAAGTAAACGAAGCTGGCATGACAGCTATGAGCGGGAGGAAGCGGCAGAGCTTGCGGTTGAAGTGCAGGAAGAGCCACCGGTTCCTGCGTTTATGGCTGAAAAACAGGAAGAATATCAGGGATCTGCGAGAGGTACAGCGTACCATAGAGTGATGGAATGTCTGGATTATTCTGTGGTGGAGACAAAAGAACAGATCAAAGAGCAGCTATGCAGGATGCAGGAAAGCCAGAAGCTGAGCGCGCAGGAGGCGGAATGTATCCGCATTCGGGATATTCTGCGGTTTGTGGAGTCTGAGCTGGGAGATAGGATGAAACGGGCCGCTTTGTCAAAGAGTCTTTACCGGGAACAGCCATTTGTGATCGCGCGTAGTGCAGGGCTGATCGATGAGGCGTGGAAAGAGGAGACTGTTTTAGTGCAGGGGATCATTGATGCCTATTTTATAGAGGATGATGAGATCGTTTTGGTGGACTATAAGACAGACCGAGTAAGAAGAGGGCAGGAGAAAAAGCTGATCGAC
>CAZSTD010000013.1:0-28936 GCA_964609645.1 uncultured Blautia sp. | reverse complement strand
CTGTCCGAGATGCAGACGACGGACGGCGGCTATGCGACGATGGGTGTGGAGACGGAGGAATCCTGTGCGCAGATCATCGTGGCTTTGTGCAGCTTGGGGATCGACCCGGAGACAGATCCACGTTTCATCAAGGGCGGTCACTGGACGATCGAGAATCTGATCTCTTATCACATTGATGGAAGCGGATTTATGCACGTAAAGGCGGGCGCTGGCAACAATGGCGGCGGAGAAGCGGGAGCTTTAAACGGGATGGCGACGGAGCAGGGCTATTATGCGTTGGTCGCTTATCAGAGGATGAAGGATGGCAAGACGAGCCTTTATGATATGTCGGATGTGGATATCACGGAAGGCGGAAAGGGAGATGGGACCGGGACCGGGCTTGTACAGCCGACACCGAAGCTGACTCCGACTCCTGTGCCGAAGGATGACGGTAAGGGCGACGATGACAGCAATAATGACGACAATGATAACGATAATGCGCAGGGTTCCGGAAATAAAAAGCCTGGCGGAAGCGGAAAGACGCTTGGAAGTAAGACGTCTTCTTCTGGCAGCACCGGGAAAAAATCTTCGCAGAAAGATACTGGCGAGGATGGGGATGAGACATCTGAGGATGACGAGAAGAAGTCCGGTGGCTGGGATTTCGCAGCGCAGCCGTATGTCGAAAGCTCGGAGGAAGAGGATATAGCAGAGGCAGTTGCTTTGGATGTTGGAGAGACTGACACGGTTGGATCTATTGGAAGTGATCTGGTGCAGTCTGGCTATATGCTCCCGCTTGTGATTGGGATCGTGGGCGGTCTGGCAGGAGGACTTGCGGGAACTGGCTTGAAGGAAGGCATAAAATTTGTGATAAGGAAACGGAGGAGAAAGAAGAAATGAGTTTGCGAAAAAAAGGATTGGCACTGGGACTGGCGTTGCTTTTGGGACTGAGCCCGCTTAGCGGCTGCAGCGGCGGCAATGAGGAGATGGCGAGGATCTCAAAGGAGGCTGCACAGTCTCTGACAGAGTCCGACAGCAATGACGAAGGGGAGACAGAACCGCTCCAGACGAAGACAAAGCTGCCTGAGGATGGTGTGATCACGCAGGCGCAGATGGAGACGATCGCAGGCAAGGATCAGGAATACTATTTCGTGGGAAAGACCGACGGCGGGATCAATTACAAATGGACCTATGATGGAAGCCAGATCCAGAATCCGGTGGAACAAAAGCTCCTGGTGAAATGTACGCAGGAGGGGACGGATGAGATCAAAGCGATGGCGAACGATGCGCCGTATGCGCTGAAGGTGACTTTGGAGAAGATGAATCTGGCAGCTCCGGCAACCTTGACTTTGACATTGACGGAGGAGTGGAACGCAGACAAGGTCCTTTACTGTCTGGAGGAAGATGGAACGATCTATCAGCTTGACACCGCAGAGATCTCCTCTGTGGAGAGCGGTAAGAAGGAAAAGACGACAAAGACGGTGCTTACATTCCATGTGACCAAGACAGGCGGAGATTTCTATCTGATCGGCGGTTCGACTGCGGGCGAGGAGGAAGCCGCAGAGACTGACGGTGAAAATACCGATGTGACAGAAGAAACACAGGGAACACAGAGTGAAACGCAGACACCGGATACGTCGAATGATGTTTCCAATGATACGTCGAGTGAGCCTTCACAGGATCCTTACATGGGAGATTCCGGAAGCGGTGATGACATTGGAAGCAGCAATGCGATGACCTGCACGTTCTCCATTGAATGCTCGACGATCCTGGCGAACTGGGATGACCTCAAGGATTCCAAGGCGGAATTTGTTCCTGCGGATGGCTGGATCCTTTATCCGTCGGAAGTGGAATTCTATGAGGGTGAGACGGTATTTGACGTGCTCAAACGTGTCTGCAATGAGGCTGGTATCCAGATGGAATCTGAGTGGACACCGATGTATGACAGCTACTACGTGTCTGGTATCAACAACCTGTATGAGTTTGACTGTGGCAAGGATTCCGGATGGATGTACTGTGTAAATAGCTGGTATCCGAACTACGGATGCTCGAAATATACCTTAGAGGACGGCGATGTGGTGGAATGGCGTTACACCTGCGCACTTGGCAAGGATGTGGGGGATCAATATTATGACTGATGCGTTTTCGAGATGTCATCCTATTTTGAACTTCTTTTACTTTGCGGTTGTGCTTGGATTTAGTATGTTTATGCAGCATCCGGTCTATCTGGTGGTCTCCTTTGTGGCGGCCACCGCATACTCCATGTGGCTCAACGGCGTGGCGAAGGTTTTGAAGCTGAACTTCCTTCTGACGCTTCCGAGTCTTTTGATCGTGGCATTGATCAACCCGATGTTCAACCATTACGGGGTGACTCCGCTTCTGTACATTGAGAGCAGCGGAAACTGGGTGACTTTGGAATCGCTGGTATATGGGATTGTATTAGGATGCGTGCTGTTTATCATGATCTTATGGTTTTCCTGTTACAATCAGATCATGACCAGCGACAAATTTATTTATCTGTTTGGCAGGATCATCCCGGCGATGTCCCTGATGCTCTCCATGGCGCTGCGCTTTGTGCCGCATTTTGCCGCGCAGCTGAAGGTGATACGAAATGGTCAGAAGTGTGTGGGGATGGATGTGAGCAATGCGAAGTGGCTGAAAAAGGTGCGCTATGCGTTAAATATGGTCTCTATTTTGGTGACCTGGGCGTTGGAAAATGCGATCGAGACGGCGGATTCCATGAAAAGCAGGGGATATGGACTGCCGGGAAGAAGTGCGTTTTCTATCTATCAGTTTAACCGCAGGGATAAGATCCTGGGTGTGACGATGCTGGGGCTGACCGGGATCAGTGTGTACGGGTGCTCGAAGGGTGCAGCGTTTGCCCAGTATAACCCGAGGATCCTGCTTGCAGGTTTTACTATTTTTGGGCGGACACCGTCGCAGGCGTGCAGTCCGCTGCTCGCGGGGCTTACCTTTGTGAGCTTTGGTCTCTTTTGCTTTCTTCCTCTGATATTGGATCTGGCAGAAGAATATGCCATGGATAAGAGCCGCAGCCATGCGCAGACAGATATGCTCGTGACCTATCAAAAGATCTACGAGGAGCTTGCTGGCGATACGATAGAAGGAGAAGTGGGACGATGAATAAGATAATTGAGGTGAAGGATTTTTCCTTCTGCTATCCGGATACGGATAGAGATTCTTTGAAAAAGGTAAGCATGGAGATCGAGGAGGGAGGTTTCCATGTGCTGTGCGGTAAGAGCGGGTGCGGCAAAAGTACCCTTCTGCGCCATCTGAAATCAGACCTTGCTCCGCATGGCAAAAAGGAGGGCGCGATCTTCTACTGTGGGGAGGAGCTTTCTAAGGTCAGCCACAGGAGACAGAGCCAGGAGATCGGCTATGTGCTCCAGAATCCGGAGAACCAGATCGTGACAGATAAAGTTTGGCATGAGCTGGCGTTTGGATTGGAGAGCCTTGGATATGATACGCCGTCCATCCGGCTTCGGGTGGCGGAGATGGCGAGCTACTTCGGGATCCACCAGTGGTTTTATAAGAATGTGTCGGAGCTTTCGGGCGGACAAAAACAGCTTTTAAACCTGGCTGCGATCATGGCGATGCACCCGAAGGTGCTGATCTTGGATGAGCCGACCTCCCAGCTTGACCCGATCGCTGCCTCGGACTTTCTGGAAACTGTAAAAAAGATCAACCGGGACATTGGAACAACGGTGATCCTTACGGAGCACCGCCTGCAGGACGTGATTCCGTGGGCGGATCAGGTGTACGTGATGGACAAAGGGGAGATGATCGCGAAGGGTGCACCCAGAGAGATCGGGGAGATCTTGAAGAAGGAGAACCACGGGATGTTCCTCTCGATGCCGGTGCCGATGCAGATCTATGCGGATGTGGACAGTGAGCTGCCGTGTCCGCTGACCGTCCGGGAGGGACGTGGATGGATCTCGCAGATGATGAAGGGAAAGGAGCCGGCCTTTGTTTCTGAGCAGGAGCGTGATGCCGGACAAAAGCAGTCTGAGCAGGAGAAGCCGAAGAGATCTGGGCTTGGCAGATTGTTTGGAGAGAAGGAGAAGCCAGTTCCTGCGATCGAACTGCAGGATGTATGGTTTCGATATGAGAAGGATGGAAAAGATGTGGTGCAGGACTTAAATCTGGAGGTGGCACAGGGCGAGTTTTATGCGCTGGTCGGTGGCAATGGTACGGGAAAGAGCACAACGCTGTCGCTGATCAGCCGTGTCCGTGTCCCATACAGAGGTAAGATCCTGCTGAATGGGAAGGATATCCGGCGTTATACAGACACCGGGCTTTATCGTGGATATCTGGGCGTTCTGCCGCAGAATCCGCAGAGTATGTTTATAAGAAAGACGGTCCGTGAGGATCTTTATTCGATCATCGGAGGAACGAAGGACAAAAGATCGGCGGAGTACACAGCTCCTATGAAAAAGGCGGAGGCGATCGAGGGGATCGTGAGTCTGACCAGGTTGGAAGGGCTTTTGGACAGACACCCTTATGATCTGAGCGGGGGTGAGCAGCAGAGGCTTGCACTTGCGAAGGTGCTTCTTTTGCAGCCACGTCTGCTTTTGCTGGATGAGCCGACCAAGGGACTCGACGCGGAGTACAAACAGGAGCTGGGAGAGATCTTGAAGAAACTGCAGGAGCATGGCATCACGATCTTTATGATCTCGCATGACGTGGAGTTTGTCGCAGAGTATGCGGACAGAGTTGGTCTGTTCTTCGAGGGGAATGTGGTGACCAGCAAGCCGGCGAGAGAATTTTTTGCAGGCAATAATTTCTATACGACAGCGGCGAACCGCATGGCAAGGCAGTATTTTCCGGATGCGGTGACCGGTAAGGAGGTGGCTGCGTGCTTGAAGGCAAGGCTTTAGACCAATTTATGGATCGCTTCTGGGGAACGGATGCGCAGAACGAAGAGGCGTACAAAGAGGCGCAGATGTCCGAGGAAGAATTAGAAGAATATGGTTTTCGGGAGGATGGGATCATCATTGAACCCATAGAGAAGGGAAAGATCGATCCCCGAACGTGGGTGGGGCTTGCGATCCTTTTGATCACGGTGCCGATCTTGCTGTATGTGCTCGTGCGCAAGTTCCACGGATCTCATGATGTGATCATCAGTCTGGTGGTCGTCTTCTCTGCGATGATCCCGTTTTTTATGGTGTTTGAGGGCAGAAAGCCCCAGGCGCGTGAGATCATGGTCATCGCAGTGATGGCTGCGCTGGGCGTGGCTGGCAGAGGTGCGTTCTTTATGGTGCCGAGCTTTAAGCCGATCGCCGCGATCGTGATCTTGACTGGTGTTTCACTGGGCGGTGAGGCAGGATTTTTGTGCGCCTGCCTGATCATGATGGTATCCAATATGTTTTTCGGACAGGGCGCGTGGACACCGTGGCAGATGTTTTCGTATGGTCTGATCGGATATCTGGCGGGGATCCTTTTTCAGAAGGGTATCCTCAAGGCGAAAAAGACGCATCTTTGCATCTATGGATTTCTGAGCGTCTTTTTGATCTACGGCGGGATCATGAACCCGGCTTCGATCCTGATGGCATATGGAAGGATCACGAAAAAGAGTCTGATCGCGTTTTATATCTCCGGCGCGCCGGTGGACTTAGTCCATGCGGTTTCCACAGTGCTTTTCCTGTGGATCTTGAGCCGGCCTTTGCTGGAGAAGCTGGAGCGAGTGAAAAGAAAGTACGGGCTTTTGCGCCGTGAGAAGAAATGATGTTTAAATAAGGGCAAATAAGGGGATCTGAAGGATTTTTATAGAGACATCTAAAGAAGAGATCTTAAAAAGAAATGCGGAAAAAGATCTTGAAGCAAGAGATTAAAAAAGAAAAAATTAAAAATAAGGAGGAAACAAAAATGGCAGGAAACAGATGGAAACAAATGCTCAAAGGGCTGACGCTGGCAGCAGGCCTGGCAGTGGGGATTCTGGCGGCGAGTGAGAAGGATGTCCTCGCGGACACCATGACGCTGACGATCGAGAAGACGACGATCGGACAGGGGATGATCTTAGAGCCGACGCAGGTGGAATTTACGAAAGGGGAGTCCTGCGCGGATATCTTTATGAGGGCGTGTCAGGAGAATGGGATCACCCCGTCGGTAACGTGGAGCAGCAGCTACGGATTTTATCTGATCGGGATCAAAAACGTGGACAGTGGGTCGGCAAATCCGCCTGCCTGTATAAAAAAGGTTATGTCGGAATGTAAGACCTGGACGGGACAGGAGCTGGTCCTTGGACAAAATAAGAATGCTCCGGATCTGACGGAGTTTTCCTACTGCAGTGCATCCGGATGGACGTACACGCTGAACCATGAGTATGCTGGCGTGGGAATGCAGTACAATTATCCGTCTGACGGCGATGTGATGCGTGTGTGTTTTGCGCTGTGCGGCGGTACTGATATCACGGGAAGGGACCCTTACAACAATAACAAGCAGATCTTCGAGGCAGCGAATAAGAGTGAGCTGATCCGCATGATGGGAAAAGCAAATGCCAACCGCAGCAAATGGTCACAGGCGAGTGGGTTTAGCGGTGCGTATTCCTCAGCCAACCGTATGCTGACAACGCTGGATGCCTCCGCAAACAGTGTTTATGAGGCGACGGAGCTTTTAAAGAGCATTGAATCCACACTTCCGGCAGATCCGAAGTTGATCAGTCTGAGCGCATCCAACGTGACTTTGACAAAGGGCGATAACTATACTCTGACCTATACCGTAGTTCCGTCCGATGCGTACAATAAGGTGACATGGAGTTCTTCCAACAATTCTGTCGCAAGTGTCAACGGTGGTGTGATCACTGCGATCGGAGAGGGAAGTGCGGTCATCACTGCGAAAGTATCAAATTCCGTGAAAGCGTCCTGCAACGTGACAGTCTCTGCGAAGCCGGTCGAGGTGACAGGAGTCAGCCTTTCTCCGTCTAAGCTGGAACTTTCGACCAAGAGCGCGCCGAGAACACTGCTCTATACGCTCAGTCCGAACGGTGCGAAGCCATCTTCCATGAGCTGGAAAAGCTCAGATACTTCGGTGGTGACTGTGGACAGCAATGGCAAGGTGTCACCGGTAGGAGTCGGAACTGCTGTGGTCACACTTACGACCAACAATGGCACACAGGGAAGTTGTCAGGTGAGTGTATTTGCCCCGGCAGAAAAGATCGAGCTGAGTGAGACCTCCCTGACGATCGCGATCGACGGTGGAACGAAAGCCTTGAGCTGGACATTCAGCCCGCAGGGAAGCGGTGGAGAGCTGACCTGGACTTCTGACAATGAAAAGGTTGCGAAGGTGGATGCGAACGGCGTGATCACTCCGATCGCAGTTGGCGAGACAGATATCCGTGTAAAGTCTGACCAGAATGTAAAAGCAGTGTGCCATGTGGTAGTCAAGGGCAGTGCAAAAGATATTTTCGCGGCGGGAATGCCGGCGCTCAGGAGCTGTAAAGAGACAGAAAACGGCGTTGTGATCGAGTGGGGAGAATATGAAGGTGCAGCTTCCTATCTGGTCCTGCGCAGAAAAATGGGAGAGAGCGGATTTAGCCAGATCGCAGAGAGCAAAGGATTTTCCTACACAGATACGACCGCGCAGGGTGGCAGTGTTTACTATTACAGTGTACAGGCGGTTTCCAAGGAATGGGGAGCAGCGGTAAAGAGCTCCTATGACAAGAATCATTCTGTGACCACACAGAAAAAAGAGGAGGCGGTTGTGACCGTGGGTGATTGCGGCATCACAGCTATAAGATCCGCAGATTACAACAAAGTGAAGATCACCTGGAGCAAGGCGCAGAATGCCGATGGCTATGTGATCTACAGAGCAACCACCAAGAATGGTACATATAAGACGGCAGCGACCGTTTCCGGCGCAGACACACTGACTGCACAGATTTCTGGACTTACAGCAGGAAAGACTTATTATTTCAAGGTCAGAGGTATCAAAAAGACAGAAAACGGCACAGTGAACGGAACAGTATCTGCTGTGAAGTCTGGCAAAGCAGTTCCGAAGACTCCGTCTGTGAGCGTGACTGCGGGCAAAAAGAAAGCTGCTTTAAAATGGAAGAAGGTCAGCGGTGCCAGCGGATATATCGTATACCGCGCAGATTCCAAGTCCGGAACTTACAAAGCGGTAGCGACGATCAAGAAGGGAAGCACTGTGAGCTACACAGACAAGAATCTGACCACAGGCAAGAAATATTATTACAAAGTGTGCGCATACCGTACTGTGAGCGGTAAGAAAGTGCTCAGCAATGCATCTTCTGTTAAAAGCGTAAAAGCTAAGTGATCGTTTCTATAAAATAATAATATTTTTCAATAAAAGTCCTGCAAGACTGCGTGCCAGATCATATGTGCGCTTTTTGCAGGGCTTTTTTGATTGTTTTGCGGGGAATGTACAGAATTGGAAAATTTTGTAAGGGTGGTTGATAATTTTGGAAATACGCATTATAATATTTCACTGGCTGAATAAAAAAAACAGCGCTGCGTGACCTCTTGTATCTGCAGGGATCATGCAGCACTGTTTTATCGGATCCTCTTGTCAGAAGAAGATCTCAGCAGAACGGATCTTTTTAGTACTGCTGTCCGCCCTGAGAGCCGGAAGACATCTGTCTTTCCTGTGCTTCGATCATTTTTTTCACCATATATCCTCCGACACTTCCGTTCTGTTTGGAAGTAAGGTTTCCGTTGTAGCCGTCTGTAAGCGGTACGCCCAGCTCGTTTGCAACCTCGAATTTGAAACGGTCTAACGCACCTTTTGCTTCAGGTACAGCGGCCTGGTTAGAAGATCTTGTGTTTGACATGATAGTTTCCTCCTTGGTTGTTGTTTGATTAATTCTTTGTTTTGGGGTTACAATGGTAGTATATGAAATAAAAAAGATAATACACTGGAAGTTTTGTCAAAGGATGGAATCCAATGGAAGGAAAAATGTGTCGTTATGGTAACGCGGGAATGTGAAATATTAATAAATTATGAATTGTGTATATTTTTTAAGTTTTAATTGCGTTTTATTTGGCAATTTGTTATAATATAACATAAGATTAGGGAGGAGTCTGACAGAGTTTTAACAACTCACAGAAAAATAGCAGCAGGAAAAGAACGTTGCAAAGGAAACAGAAAAATTGGAGAGGAGAAACTATGAACTTAGGTATTATCGCACACAACAGTAAAAAAGTACTGATAGAAGATTTTTGTATCGCATATAAGAATATCATTGCCAAGCATGAGGTTTACGCTACCGGAACGACCGGACGCAGGATCGAGGAAGCGACAAGCCTTCATGTGCATAAATTCCTCGCAGGAAGCATTGGCGGAGATAAGCAGTTTATGGAGATGGTAGAGCGTCAGGATCTGGATATGGTCATCCTGTTCTACAACCCGGTGATGATGGACCCGAAGGAACCGGATATCATGAGCATCGTAAAGAGATGCGACCAGTATAATATCCCTGTAGCGACCAACATCGCGACAGCGGAACTTCTTATTTTAGGACTTGCCAGAGGAGACCTGGATTGGAGACTGAATCTGAAATGAGAGTGATCGCAGGGAAAGCAAGAAGATTAAATTTAAAGACAGTTCCGGGGATGGACACCAGACCGACCACAGACCGGATCAAGGAAACCTTATTTAATATTTTACAGCCAGAGCTTTTGGAATGCCGTTTTCTGGATCTCTTTTCCGGAAGCGGCGGGATCGGCATCGAAGCACTCAGCCGAGGAGCCGGTGAGGCTGTATTTGTGGAGAAAAATCCTAAGGCAGCCGCATGCATCAGAGAAAATCTTGCATTTACAAAACTCGCAGATAGTGGTAAACTGCTGAACATGGACGTACTGCAGGCACTGCGCGCTTTGGAAGGGAAAGGTGCATTTGACATTATCTTTATGGACCCTCCATATGAGAAAGGATTAGAGCGCCAGGTGCTGGAATATCTCAAGGACAGCACGGTCGCAGATGAAAATACACTCATTGTAATAGAAGCAGATCTGAACACAGATTTCAGCTATCTGGACGCACTTGGATATCGGCAGCTTCGTTCAAAAGAATATAAAACAAACAAACACGTATTTGTGGAACGTGTCTGAAGGAAAGCGAGAGAAAAGAGCAAATGAAAATAGCAGTATATCCGGGAAGTTTCGATCCGGCCACCTATGGCCATCTCGATGTGATCAAGAGAGCATCCGTTTCCTTTGATAAGGTGATCGTTGGCGTTTTGAACAATTCTTCAAAAAGTCCGTTGTTTTCTGTAGAGGAACGTGTTAATATATTAAAAGCGGCGACGCGGGATATCCCGAATGTGGAAGTGAAGGCGTTTGAGGGACTTTCCGTGAATTTCGCCAGGGAAAATCATGCTCAGGTGATCGTGCGTGGGCTTCGTGCAGTCACAGATTTTGAATATGAGCTTCAGATGGCTCAGACGAATCGTGTGCTTGCGCCGGATGTGGATACTGTATTTCTGACCACCAGTCTGGAATATGCATATTTAAGTTCCACGATCATGAAGGAAGTCGCTCGTTTTGACGGAGATCTGAGCGAATTTGCACCAAAGGAAATAACAGATGCAGTCGTAGAAAAGTTTCGTTCCATGAACAGATGAGGCTTTTTTACCTGACAGCAGGATATACCTGCCGACAGATTGTGAGCAGATAAAGAGAGAAATAAGGAGAGTGTACAATGAGCAGCAGACTTGAACAGATTATCGGTGAGATCGAGGAATATGTAGACAGCTGTAAATTCCAGCCGCTGTCTACGACTAAGATCGTGGTAAATAAAGAGGAGATCGAAGAGCTCCTCAGAGAGCTTCGTCTGAAAACACCGGATGAGATCAAACGTTACCAGAAGATCATCAACAATAAAGATGCCATCCTTGAGGATGCACAGGCGAAGGCAGATGCCCTGATCGCAGATGCACAGGCGAAGGCACAGGAATTAGTGACACAGCATGAGATCATGCAGAAAGCCTATGCACAGGCAAATGATACGATCAATGCAGCGAACAAGCAGGCGCAGGAGATCTTAGACTCCGCGACACAGGATGCGAACAGCATCCGCCTGAGTGCGATCACTTACACAGATGATATGATGGCGAACATCGGCAGTGTTTTAAACACAACATTAGAAGACGCAGGCGTGAAGTATAAAACATTTATCGACGCTCTGCAGAGCTGTCTGGATGTTGTCAACCACAACCGTCAGGAGCTTGCACCGCAGACTGCACAGGCAGCAGCGATCACAGGTTCTTACCATGACGATTTAGATAAAGATGACGATGATCTCTTAGATGATCTGGGAGAGAACTAAATAAGAGAGCATACCTGCAAGCACAGCGCTGGTGCATTTGGACACGGCGTACGGCAGCAGCTTCAGGTCTTTGTCCATGACGCTCCGTGTCTGTGCGAGGATGCACAGTCCTCCGGAGGCAGCGGCGGCGATGGATAGAACCCCGCGCATATGCAAAGGAAGACCGGAGGCTGAGAGCAGAGACAGACCGGAGGTGATCTCCGTAAATCCGAGCAGCAGGTACTGATAAAAGGGCGGGAAAGGCCAGTAATGGCGGACACATCCTGCCAGAATGGAAAAAAGAAGGATATAACCGCCCAGGCGGGTGATCGTTTCGAAACCGTTCATAATAGAGACATCCAGAATGCCTCCTGCTGGGGTGGCGGCAGGTGTCTCTTTTTTTTCATTACAGGGATCGCTCGCTGTGCGTCCCCTGTACACGAGAAATCGAAAGAACAGCATACAGATCAGGTCTGCGCCGAGCAGACTGACGAAAAGCCATCGCGTGGGGATCGCACCGCCTAGGCAGTGCTGTCCCAGATATGTGAGGATAAAGGCGGGGCTTGCGTGATTGCAGAAGGTTGTGAGATAGTGTGCTTCCCGTCTGTCGATCTTTCCGGCACAGTAGAGGTCGGAGGCGAGTTTCGCGCCCATCGGGTAACCGCACAGCATACCCAGAAGGAAGACGTATCCACCGTAGATGCTGGTGCCGAGAGCGAACCGAAAGAAGGGTTTCATCGGCAGGAGCAGCCGTTCGATCCCGCCTGTGCGGATCAGAACGCTTGTGAGGATGAGGAAAGGCAGCAGTGTGGGAATCAGGGTGTTCAGCCACAGTCCCATGCCTTCTTTGGCAGCGACGAGCCCTTCCTGGGGATGGATCATAAGAAAGAGAAAAAGCAGGATGCTCATACATGCAAGCCCTGCTGCAGATAAATGTTGTTTCATAAGACAGCCAGACCTTTTTGATAAAGTCTATGGCAGTTGATGATCATAAATTCTATAAAAAATCTGATGATAGAGACCGCAGGGAAAAGTGATGCCTGCAGGGAATCATCTGAATCTTAAATTCTAGGAGGTATGAAATGGCAGTATTAGAAAATTGCGAACCAAAAAGAGTCTTTCATTATTTTGAAGAGATCTGCAAGATCCCGCATGGTTCCGGGAACACAAAACAGATCAGTGATTATTTAGTAGGATTTGCGAAAGAGCATGGTCTGGAATATATCCAGGATGAGATGAATAACGTAGTGATCTACAAGCCGGCGACTGAAGGCTATGAAAATGCTCCGACCGTGATCTTACAGGGACATATGGATATGGTGTGTGAGAAACGCCCGGACGTTGAGCATGATTTCACAAAAGACGGACTGAACCTGTCTGTGGAAGGAGATTATGTCTCTGCAAACGGAACAACTCTTGGTGGCGATGACGGGATCGCAGTCGCTTATGGGCTGGCACTTCTGGAGAGCGACACGATCGCACACCCTCCGATCGAAGTGTTCATCACCGTGGACGAGGAGATCGGACTTCTCGGCGCAGAAGGCTTTGACTGCAGCGCCTTAAAGGGAAGAAGACTGATCAACCTGGACTCTGAGGCAGAGGGAAGCATCTGGATCAGCTGTGCAGGCGGTATGACAGGCATCAGCCATCTTCCGGTGAGCAGACTGGAAGCGACAGGTGAGAAGTTGACCGTGAAGATCAGCGGGCTTCTCGGCGGACATTCCGGTGCAGAGATTGATAAAAACCGTGCAAATGCGAACAGCCTTCTGGGTGGATTCCTCTATGGCTTAAAGAAAAAAGCTGATTACGAGCTGATCAGCGTGCAGGGTGGACAGAAAGATAATGCGATCACCAGAGAATCTACAGCAGAACTTCTGGTACTGAAAGAGGATGTGGAGATCGTGAATGCTTACGCAGCGCAGACACAGGCTGCATGGCGTGAGCAGTATACAGGAACAGACGAAGGCATCACAGTGACTGTCGCAGACGAGGGCGAGCAGACAGCACAGATCCTTCACCCGACCAGCAAGGAGAAAGTTGTGTTCTACCTTATGAACGTACCGTACGGCATCCGCAAGATGAGCGGTTCGATCGAAGGGCTGGTGGAAACCTCTTCCAACATCGGTATCCTTGCTACCTATGAGGATGAAGTGATGGCGACATCCAGTATCCGAAGCTCTGTGGAGACAGCTAGAGATGCGCTCTCCGATAAGATCGAATACCTCACAGAGTTCCTTGGCGGCGAGTACGAGATCCAGGGTGCATATCCGGCTTGGGAATACCGCAAGGATTCTCCGCTTCGTGACAAGATGGTAGAGATCTACGAAGAAATGTATGGAAGCAAGCCGAACGTAGTTGCGATCCATGCAGGTCTGGAATGCGGCCTTTTCTACAAAAAGATGGAAGGGCTTGACTGTGTATCCATCGGACCGGATATGAAAGATATCCATACTTCCGAAGAACTTCTCTGCATTTCCTCCACAGAACGTGTGTGGAACTATCTGGTGAAAGTTCTTGCGGCTCTGAAAGACTGACAATCCATACTCCGTTTTCCTGTGCAGGATACCTGCACGGGAGGATGGAGTATTTTGCTTTCTATCAATTTTATTCTATATTAAAATTTGATCCTATATTAGTTTTATAGTTCTATATCGGAGATTGGCTTCATATATTATAGAGGATTTCCCGGTGTGCTGTTCACAAGATCTGCTCATGTGATCGCGTGATCTGAGATTCCCAGTGGACAGCGACCGGCAATTTCTAAAAAAAGTAGAAACTATTCATATTAGCGAGAAATTTTTTAAAATCTATGCTATAATAACAAAATGTATGAAATGCAAGGAGCGAGTGGATATGGAAATACAGTTATGGAGAAGCATTTTGTGCCCGTATGAACTGGCTGTGAGAGAGCTGGAAGTGAAGTTCAACCACATCATTGATGAGTGCAAAGAGAATGATGTGTACTGCCCGATCGAACAGGTGGAAGGCAGAGTCAAGAGTGTAAGCAGTATCCTTGAGAAGATGCAGCGGAAGCATATTCCCATGGAGAAGATGGAGGAGGAGCTGGAGGATATCGCAGGCGTGCGTATTATCTGCCAGTTTGAGGAAGACATTGAGACCGTCGCTTCCCTGATCCAGAAAAGAAGCGACATGACTATAAAGAGTGAAAAGAATTATCTCAAGCATATCAAGCAGAGCGGTTACCGGAGCTATCATCTGATCATTTATTACACAGTGAACACTATCAAAGGCCCGAAGAAACTTCAGGCGGAGATACAGATCCGCACAATGGCCATGAACTTCTGGGCGACGATCGAACATTCGCTGCAGTATAAATATAAAGGAGATATGCCGGAGCACGTGACAGAACGTTTGAGTAAGGCGGCAGATGCGATCAATGCATTAGACCGGGAGATGTCCTCTGTGAGAAATGAGATCATGGATGCACAGAATTCTTCCCAGATGCAGTCGAATCTGGTACGTGATATTCTGATCAATATAGAGAATCTGTATAAGATCGCGAACAAGCGCGAGATCATGAAGATCCAGGATGAATTCCTGCGAGTGTTCAGGACCAAGGATCTTCAGCAATTAAAACGATTCCACAGACAGCTTGATATCATCTCAGAGGGATATCGGGCTCAGGCGGTATATCATCATGTGTAAATCAAGTACATACGAGGAAGTGTAAATGCAGGAATTTTTACCGGTAAATAAAAAAGAAATGAAACAAAGAGGGTGGGAACAGGTGGACTTCGCCTATATCACGGGCGATGCCTATGTAGACCATCCTTCTTTTGGTACGGCGATCATCAGCAGACTGCTGGAGAGCCGAGGATATAAGGTGGGGATCATCAGCCAGCCGGACTGGAGAAAGAAGGAGAGTATCCAGGTGTTCGGTGAACCGCGGCTAGGATTTTTGGTCTCTGCGGGAAACATGGATTCTATGGTGAACCACTACACAGTTTCCAAGAAACACAGACAAAAGGATTCTTATTCTCCGGGCGGCCAGATGGGGCTTCGCCCGGACCGTGCGGTGATCGTGTACAGTAACCTGATCCGCCAGAGCTATAAAAAAACGCCGATCATCTTGGGCGGGATCGAGGCGAGTCTGAGACGACTGGCACATTACGATTACTGGGAGAATAAAGTAAAGCGCAGTGTTCTGATGGATTCTGGCGCAGACCTGATCTCCTACGGTATGGGTGAGCATTCCATCCTGGAGATCGCGGAAGCCTTAGACAGCGGGATCCCGGTAGAGGAGCTGACCTATATCGCGGGGACAGTCTTTAAGTGCAAAGATCTCTCCAGAGTCTATGAGCCGATCATGCTTCCTGCCTATGAGGAAGTACAGGAGAACAAAAAGGCATATGCGGACAGCTTCGCCATCCAGTATCAGAACACAGACCCGTTCAGTGCCAAATCGATGGCGGAATCCTACGGGACGAGGGGATATCTGGTGCAGAATCCTCCGGCATTGCCGCTGACACAGGAGGAGATGGATGACATCTATGCGCTCCCGTATACGGAGCGGGTGCATCCGATGTATGAGGCGCAGGGAGGGATCCCGGCGCTTGAGGAGATCAAATTCAGCCTGACAAGCAACAGAGGGTGCTTTGGAGGCTGTAATTTTTGTGCGCTGACCTTCCACCAGGGAAGGATCCTGCAGACACGAAGCCATGAGTCTTTGCTTGCGGAGGCGGAGCGTATGACGAAAGATCCGCAGTTCAAGGGCTATATCCATGATGTGGGTGGCCCGACAGCAGATTTTCGCCAACCATCCTGCCAGAAGCAGCTGACCAAGGGTGTCTGTAAGAATAAGCAGTGTCTGTTCCCGTCACCTTGTAAGAACCTGACGGTGGATCATTCTGATTATGTGGCGCTGCTGCGCAAACTGCGTAAGATCCCGGGCGTGAAGAAGGTCTTTATCCGCTCCGGTGTGCGCTTTGATTATGTGGTGGCAGATCGCGACCAGACATTTTTGCGGGAGCTTGTGGAGCATCATGTGAGCGGACAGCTCCGCGTTGCGCCGGAACACGTGTCCGATCAGGTGCTCAAATATATGGGGAAACCGTCACACAGTGTCTATGAGCAGTTCTTAAAGCAATACGATGCCGCGAACAAGAGGACTGGGAAGCAGCAGTATGCAGTCCCTTATTTCATGTCCTCCCATCCGGGATGTACGATGAAAGAGGCGGTCAAGCTCGCAGAATATGTGAGAGATCTTGGCTTTACGCCGGAGCAGGTGCAGGATTTTTATCCGACACCGTCCACGCTTTCTACCTGTATGTACTATACAGGGATCCATCCGCTCACTGGGGAATCGGTCTATGTGCCGAAGAATCCTCATGAGAAAGCGATCCAGCGTGCATTGATGCAGTACAAAAATCCTGCAAACAGAGAGCTGGTGCTGGAGGGACTGAAGATCGCCGGAAGGATGGATCTGGTCGGCTATGGCCCGAAGTGTCTGATCCGTCCGATCCGTGAGGAGCGCGCAGGACAGGGATCTGACCGCTCCAGGAATGGACAGGCTTCCCGCAAGGGACAGTCATCTAAGAAGGCAGAGACCGCAAGAGGAAATGCCAGAAATACAGGGAATACAGGAAACGTAAGGAATACAGGGAAACCGAAGAAAAATACGATACGAAGTATCCATAAAAAGAACTCCAAAGGAGGTCGCAAGTGACGACGAAAAACAATAAGAAAGTTTCTAAAGGGGAAAAAGGCTATTTTCAGAGCGAAAAGAAAAGGCGGCTTTTGATCACAGCGCTACTGTTCGCAGTGCCGTTATTTATCTTTTTTACTTCCTGGATCTACCATAAGACAAGGATGACAGTCTGGACGGTGGTCGCGATCGTGGGATGTCTGCCTGCCTGCAGATCTATGGTGAATCTGATCATGATCTTAAAATGCAGATCTCTGGATACGGAACTCTATCAGAAAATATCTTCCCACCAGGGAAAACTGGATATGGCCTATGAAATGTATATGACTTTTTATGAGAAAAGTGCTTATATCGATGCAGTTGCCGTGTGCGGAAACACGGTGGCAGCGTACAGCAGTGATCCGAAGATCGACGCTTCCTATATGGAGACGAATGCGCAGAAGCTGATCCGTAAAAACGGATATAAGGCGACGGTAAAGATCTTTACGGATCTGCGTCCGTTTCTGGAACGTCTGGACTCGATGAATGAGCACAAAGAATCTCTGGAGGAGGGGATCCGCTTTACTCCGGATGAGAGGTATCCGGAGCTGTCGAGGAACGAACTGATCAAGCATACGATACTGGCTCTGTGCCTATAGACACACTGCGCAGAAATTTCTCCAAAAAAGGATATGTACATCCGTAAATACCTAGAATGAGATCATGTATTTAGAAAGATCATATATTTAGAATAGGGTAGTTCACAAGAACGAGATTAAGAATGGAATTATTTATTATATGAAAGAATTTATTATAGAAGAAAACGAAGCGGGACAGCGATTTGACAAATATCTGGCGAAACTTCTCAAGGAAGCGCCAAAGAGCTTTTTTTATAAGATGCTTCGCAAGAAAAATATTACATTGAATGGAAAAAAGGCGACAGGGAATGAGAAACTTCTGAAAGGTGACGCAGTCCGTCTGTTTCTGAGCGATGAGACTTTCGACAAATTTGCGGGGAGCGTGCAGATCGCACGGGCATACTGTGAGCTGGATATCGTCTACGAGGATGAGGATATCATCATCATCAATAAGCCGGCGGGAATGCTCTCACAGCCAGCGGATGACAATACCCCGTCTTTGGTGGAATATCTGATCGGTCATCTTCTTAAAACAGGTGCGGTGACGGAGGAACAGCTGAGAACTTTTAAGCCTTCGGTGTGTAACCGCCTTGACCGCAACACCAGCGGTATGGTCTGCGCGGGCAAAAGTCTGGCGGGACTGCAGTTTTTATCGAAGATCTTTCATGACAGGACGCTTCATAAATATTATCTTTGCCTTGTAAAAGGAAAGATTGAGAAGACAGAGTATATCAAGGGTTACCTGCATAAGGACAAAAAGACCAACAAAGTAACCGTGAGTAGGGAGGAATTTGCAGATTCCCTGCCGATCGAGACCAGATACCGTCCGCTCGTCAGCAATGGAACGATGACGCTTCTGGAGGTAGAGCTGATCACCGGGCGTACACACCAGATCCGTGCACATTTAAGCAGTGTGGGGCATCCGCTGCTGGGGGATGGCAAGTATGGAGATCCTGCGTTTAACCAGAAATATGCAGGGCTTGGCGTAAAATATCAGCTTCTTCATGCATATCGTCTGGAGATCCCGCAGACAGGACAGAGCTTTTGCGCGCCGGTCCCGGAGCTTTTTTATAAGATCATCAAGGCAGAACATATGGAGGACAGTTATCGTGAGAATCTGGAAAGAAATCTGGGATTATGCAAAAATGATCCTTGCGGTGGTGCTGATCGTGACGGTGGTAAATCAGGTGGTGCTGATCAACGCGAAGATTCCATCTGAATCTATGGAAAGAACGATCATGACCGGAGACCGGCTTTTTGGATTTCGGCTTGCTTATGGTCTCAATATCGATCTTTTCGGACATGAGATTTCCTATAAGGTAAAAGATCCAGAGCGGTTTGACATCGTGATCTTTCGGTATCCGGACGATGAAAAAAGACTTTTTATCAAGCGTGTGATCGGGCTTCCCGGGGAAAAGGTCCAGATCATTGACGGCAAGGTGTATATCAACGATTCGCAGATCCCATTGGAGGATGATTTCGTGCCGGAAGCTCCGCGGGGAGACTTTGGGCCGTATGAAGTACCGGAGGATCAGTATTTCGTGCTGGGCGACAACCGGAACCATTCGAAGGATTCCCGCTATTGGAAGACAAGCCACTTTGTGAGGTTTGATCAGCTTGTCGGGAAGGCGATCGTGCGTTACTATCCATCTGTGAAATTGCTGAAATAAGGATGCAGCAGCCGCGGCAGACTAAGATAAGTGAGAACGGGGCTGTTCGCGAGATCGCAGAGGAAAGGATGGAGTAGATTTTGGCAACTTGGAACAGTAGAGGGTTACGTGGTTCGACACTGGAGGAACTGGTAAACCGTACAAATGAACAATATAAGGAGAAGGGATTGGCACTGATCCAGAAGATCCCGACTCCGATCACTCCTGTCCGTATGGACAAGGAAAGCCGTCACATCACTCTGGCATATTTTGAGCAGAGGAGTACGGTAGACTATATCGGAGCAGTACAGGGGATTCCGGTCTGCTTTGACGCAAAGGAATGCTGCACAGATACGTTTCCGCTGGCGAACATACACTCTCATCAGGTGGAGTTTATGGAAGCCTTCGAGAAACAGGGCGGTGTGGCATTTTTTCTTATCTTTTTTAGCCATGAGAATCTTTTTTACTATCTGCCATTGCGCGATCTTCAGGTTTTCTGGAAGCGGATGGAGGATGGCGGCAGGAAAAGCTTCCGCAGGGAGGAGCTAGATACCGGGTATTATCTGAATAAGAACAAAAAGAGTGGTTTTTTAGTTCCGTATCTGGAAGGGATACAGAAGGATTTAGATCGCAGGTAAAAGTGAAATTTCAGGGATAGGGATTGACAATTGTTCCAGGATGTTTTATAATTTTACCTAGTTTACGTGTTAGTTTAGTAGCATGATGACACGTTAAAGCGATAAAGTGAAATGCAGAAAGCCGATCGTTCTGGTCTTTCAAAAAAAGGATAACTTTTATTTTTATATAAATGAGGAGGAGATACCATGCAGCGTATTTTTCATACACCAGAGGGTGTAAGGGACATTTACAATGGCGAGTGCAGCCAGAAACGGAAGATACAGGAGAAGATCCATCGCATTTTCCATCAGTATGGTTATGAAGATATAGAGACCCCGACGTTTGAATACTTTGAGGTGTTCAGCCGTGAAGTGGGAACGATCCCGTCGAAAGAACTGTATAAATTCTTTGACAGAGAGGGAAATACGCTGGTACTCAGACCGGACTTCACACCGTCTGTATCCAGAGCGTGTGCGACCTATTTTTCACCGGATAAAGAGCCGGTCAGCCTGTGCTATACAGGAAATACGTTTATCAACAATTCCAGCTACAGAGGACACTTAAAAGAGACAACACAGATGGGCGTAGAGCGCATCGGGGATGAATCCGCAGATGCAGATGCAGAGCTTCTTGCGATGACGGTGGAATGCCTTTTGGCAGCAGGACTCACAGAGTTTCAGGTCAGCGTGGGACAGGTGGATTATTTTAAATCCCTCTTAAAAGAAGCAGAACTGAGCACAGAGGCGGAGGAACGTCTCCGTACCCTGATCTCACAGAAGAACTCCTTTGGTGTTGAGGAGTTTGTGGCAGAGCAGAAGATCAAAGACAGCATGGTCCGCTCTTTCGTGGAGCTTCCGCAGATGTTCGGCTCGGAGGAGGTTTTGAAAAAGGCGAGAAGCCTGACAAACAATGCCTGCGCACTGGAGGCTGTGGCGAGACTGGAAGAGATCTATGCGATCATGAAAACCTATGGATATGAGAAATATATCTCCTTTGATTTTGGTATGCTCAGCAAATATCAGTATTATACAGGCATCATTTTCCAGGCGTATACATATGGAACGGGAGAGCCGATGATCAAGGGCGGACGTTACAATGGCCTGATGAAACACTTTGGCAAACCGGCAGCTTCCATCGGATTTGCGCTTGAAGTGGACAACCTTCTTCTTGCACTTTCCAGCCAGAAGATCGCGCTTGAGAAAGAGGAAGAGCCGGAAGTGATCGAATATGAAGTGAAAGATCGTACGGAAGCGATCCAGCAGGCGCAGAAGCTTCGCGCCCAGGGACGCAAAGTGGCGTTACGTTTGAAAAAGGAGGCCAGATAAGCCATGAGATACCTGACATTTGCCCTTACCAAAGGCAGACTTGCCAATAAAACGATGGAAATGTTTGAGAAAGCGGGCATCACCTGCGAGGAGATGAAGGACAAAGATTCCCGCAAACTGATCTTTGTGAACGAAGAATTGAAGATGAAATTTTTCCTTGCGAAAGGACCGGACGTTCCTACCTATGTAGAGTACGGCGCAGCGGACATCGGTATCGTAGGAAAGGATACCATCCTTGAAGAAGGACGCAAGCTCTATGAGGTGATGGATCTGGGCTTTGGAAAATGTAAGATGTGCGTCTGCGGACCGGAGAGTGCCAGAGAGGTTCTGGAGAATAACCAGCTGATCCGCGTGGCGACGAAATATCCGAATATCGCGAAGGACTATTTCTTTAATAGAAAGCACCAGACTGTAGACCTGATCAAATTGAATGGCTCTATCGAGCTGGCTCCGATCGTAGGGCTTTCCGAGGTGATCGTAGATATCGTGGAGACGGGAAGTACCTTGAAAGAAAATGGCCTGAAAGTATTGGAGGAAGTCTGCCCGCTGTCTGCCAGAATGGTAGTCAACCAGGTCAGCATGAAGATGGAAAATGAGAGGATCCGCAAGCTGATTGAGGATCTTAGAAAAGTTCTGCAGGAGGAAAAATAAATGCGCACAGTAAGATTGACGAAAGAATCCACAAAAGATATCCTTGAAAATCTGCTGCAGAGAAGCCCGAACCAGTATGGGAAGTTTGAAGCTGCAGTGGCAGAGATCCTTGAGAAAGTAAAAAGTGAGGGAGACAGTGCCCTTTTTGCTTATACGAAAGAGTTTGACAAAGCGGAAGTGACGAAGGAGACGATCCGTGTCACAGATGAGGAGATCAAAGAGGCTTACGAACAGATCGATCCGGCACTTCTGGATGTGATCCGCAAGGCATTGGTCAATATCCGCAAATATCATGAAAAACAGATCCAGAACAGTTGGTTCACCAGCGAGACGAACGGAACGATGCTGGGACAGAAAGTGACTCCGCTCAACCGTGTCGGCGTATATGTTCCGGGCGGCAAGGCCGTGTATCCGTCCTCTGTTCTGATGAACATCGTGCCTGCAAAGGTGGCAGGTGTGCCGCATATCGCGATGACAACACCTCCTGGAAAGGATGGCAAGATCTGCCCGTCCACACTGGTGGCTGCAAAGGAAGCCGGTGCAGACGAGATCTATAAAGTTGGCGGAGCACAGGCAGTCGGAGCTTTGGCTTTTGGTACACAGAGCATTCCGAAGGTAGATAAGATCGTAGGTCCTGGCAATATTTTTGTGGCACTTGCAAAAAAAGCTGTGTACGGACACGTGAGCATCGACTCGATCGCAGGACCGAGTGAGATCTTAGTGCTTGCGGACGAGACTGCAAACCCGCACTTCGTGGCAGCGGATCTTCTTTCCCAGGCAGAGCATGACGAGCTTGCATGTGCGATCCTGATCACAACCAGTGAAGCGTTTGCAGCGAAGGTAGAGAAGGAGATCGAAGGCTTTGTGGAAGTTCTCTCCAGAAAGGAGATCATCCAGAAATCCCTTGACAATTTCGGATATATCCTGATCGCGGAAAACATGGACGAGGCGATCGAGGCTGCGAACGAGATCGCGCCGGAACATATGGAGATCGTGACCGCTAATCCGTTTGAGGATATGATGAAGGTAAAAAACGCAGGTGCGATCTTTATCGGAGAGTACAGCTCAGAACCTCTGGGGGACTATTTTGCAGGCCCGAACCACGTGCTTCCGACTAATGGAACTGCGAAGTTCTTCTCTGCGCTTTCGGTGGATGACTTTATCAAGAAATCCAGTATCGTATATTATTCCAAGGCAGCACTGCGCGAAATCCACAAAGACATCGTACAGTTTGCGACTTCCGAACAGCTGACTGCACATGCCAATTCGATCGCAGTCCGTTTCGAGGATGAGGATAAATAAAAGCGAATCCATACAAATGGATAAACACAAATAAAGCAAATACGATTAGAGGATCGATACAAATAGACATAAAACAAGCAGACACAAGAAAAGTAGACACAATATAAAAATAAAATAAGCAGCGATAAAACAAAAATAATATAAAAATAAAATGATAAATAAGTGGAAATAAAAGAAATACAGAGGGGGTAGGTTTGGGAGATGGCTAGAACTGCATCAGTAGAAAGAAACACCAAGGAGACTCAGATCCAGTTGAAGATCGATCTGGACGGAACAGGAGTTTCAGATATAAAGACGGGAGTTGGATTTTTTGACCATATGTTAGATGGATTTGCCCGCCACGGTCTGTTTGATCTGGATGTAAAAGTGAACGGTGATCTTTTTGTGGATGACCACCATACGATCGAGGATACCGGGATCGTGCTTGGAACTGCGCTGAAAGAAGCGATCGGAGATAAAAAGGGGATCAAGCGCTATGGAAGCTGTATCCTTCCGATGGATGAATCACTGGTGCTGTGTGCGATCGACCTGTCAGGAAGACCGTACTTCGTGTGGGATGCAGAGTTCACTGCGGACAAGATCGGGGATATGTCCACGGAGATGGTGAAGGAATTTTTCTATGCGATCTCTTATACCTGCGGGATGAACCTGCATATCAAGGTTTTGAGCGGCGGCAATAATCATCATGTCGCAGAAGCGATGTTTAAGAGCTTCGCGAAAGCTCTGGATGCAGCGACCTGCTATGACCCTCGCATCACAGATGTGCTGTCCACTAAGGGGAGTCTTGCATAAATGTCTGCATATTAAGGAAATCAATTAGATAAGGAAATAACTAGAAGGGTATAACAAGATGGGCGATTTGACGAGTTTAAAAAGTAATTTTGCATGGTCAGATCTAAAGCTGAACAGCGATGGGATGATCCCTGTGATCGTGCAGGATCACCAGACGCAGGAAGTGCTGATGCTGGCATACATGAATGAGGAAGCATTCTGCACGACCTTGGAATCTGGAAACATGACTTATTGGAGCAGAAGCCGTAATGAGCTGTGGATGAAGGGGCTGACATCCGGGCATTTTCAGTATGTAAAAGCTCTGATGCTGGATTGTGACAACGATACGATCCTGGCAAAAGTGGAGCAGATCGGTGCTGCCTGCCACACAGGAAGCAGAAGTTGCTTCTTCCAGAAGCTGGCGGAATAAACGCACTTGACAGAAACGTCAGGATGTGGTAAAAAGGTAGTATCCGAATTGAATATGTGCAATTGTTATAGCGCGAAGGTTGCATCATGATTGATGCGCAAAAGAGAATCCGGTGTGAGTCCGGAACGATACCGTCACTGTGTAAGGGAGCTGTCTGCTGAAACCACTGGGAGACTGGGAAGGAGAGGCGGCGATGAACAAAGTCAGGAGAACTGCCTTGGCGTGGAATTTTAGGTCTGCGGTTTACAGTACCTATATTCTCATAACCTACATAGCTCTTTTGTAAGTTCGTGAATTCAATCATGAGGACCATGTATTTATGGGAAAGTGGCAGCCGCAGCGATGTGGCTGCTTTTTTGCATGCATCCATCCGGAAATACGAGAGTAAAAAGAGGATGAACGAAATGAAAAGAAAATCTATGTTAGCTTTACTGTTGGCAGTGTCTATGACCTGTTCTATGACTGCAGCGACCGGTGCGGTTGCATTTGCGGAGGAGACAGCAGCAGAGGAGACTACAGATGAGGCGGAGACATCTGAGGACGCAGAAACAGAGGAAACCGGCGATGATGCAGACGCTGACCAGGCAGCAGCAGATGAGGTTGCAGCCCTGATCGACAAGATTTACGTGCAGGAGAGAACAGAGACGACAGATGATGACTGTGCAGCAGCGAAGGAAGCATGGGATAATCTGACAGATGCACAGAAAGAAATGGTAGAGGGCGAGGAAGCAAGCCCGGATTATTTTGGTGCAGACACCGGTGATGCAGCGGCAGACGATGCGCGCAACCAGGATGAGATCGGCGAGAACGAACTTCTGGTAGTAAGCTTTGGTACTTCCTTCAACGACAGCCGTGTGGAAGACATCAAAGGGATCGAAGATGCACTTGCAGAAGCATACCCAGAATGGGCTGTAAGAAGAGCATTCACTGCACAGATCATCATCAACCATGTACAGGCAAGAGATGGCGAAGTGATCGATAATATGCAGCAGGCACTTGACCGTGCAGTTGCAAACGGAGTTAAGAACCTGGTCGTTCAGCCTACACATCTGATGCACGGTGCAGAATATGACGAAATGATGGAAGCTCTTGAAGAGTATCAGGATAAATTTGAATCCTTAGCAGTTGCAGAGCCGATGCTCGGTGAAGTTGGAAATGATGCGACTGTGATCAACGAAGACAAGGCTGCAGTTGCACAGGCGATCGCAGACGAGGCATGTAAGGAAGCTGGATTTGACGATATGCAGGCAGCAGCAGATGCAGGCACAGCATTCGTATTCATGGGACACGGCACTTCCCACACAGCAAATGTAACTTATGATCAGATGCAGACACAGATGGAAGAACTTGGCTTCACAAATGCATTCATCGGTACTGTAGAGGGAGAACCGGAAGGTACAGATTGTCAGGCAGTCATCGAGAAAGTGAAAGCTGCTGGATTTAAGAACGTAGTCCTTCGTCCGCTGATGGTCGTAGCAGGTGACCATGCAAGCAATGATATGGCTGGTGACGAGGAAGATTCCTGGAAGAGCCAGTTTGTTGCAGCAGGAGAATTTGACAGTGTAGAATGCCAGGTTGCAGGACTTGGAAGAATCGATGCAGTGAAAGATCTCTATGTAGAACATGCAAAAGCAGCGATCGATTCACTTGGAGCTTCTGAGGGTACAGAGGAAGCCGAAGCTGAGACAGAAGAAGCAGCTGAGGAAACAACAGAAGAAACTGCAGAAGAGACAGAGGAAGCTGCAGAATAAGCGATAGAATAAGCTATAATTTGGCAAATATGCGGAGTGCGCGGAGGGAATGACAAGCTTATGAAAAGACGTTCTTTTGTTTTATTACTATCTATGCTTACCGTCTCGGCGGCGATCTTTGGCGCAAGCCCGATCCTGGCACAGTCAGAGACGGAAGAAGCAGTAGAGGAAAGTGCTGCTGAGCTGGAGGACGGAATCTACACGGCAGAATTTGACACAGACAGCGGTATGTTTCGCGTCAATGAAGCAAATGACGGCAAAGGCATTTTGACAGTCAAAGACGGAGAGATGACGATCCATGTGAGTCTTGGATCGAAGAATATCGTAAATCTTTTCGCTGGAATGGCCGAGGATGCGCAAAGGGATGGCGCAGAACTCCTCGAGCCGACCACAGACACCGTTACTTACAGCGACGGGATCTCAGAGGAAGTGTACGGATTTGACATTCCGGTACCTGCCCTGGATGATGAGTTTGACGTGGCCCTCATCGGAAAGAAAGGCAAATGGTACGATCATAAAGTGAGTGTCAGCGACCCTGAGAAAATAGAAGGAAAAACATTGGCAGACCTCGCTTTGGAGGACGGAGATTATACGATAGAAGTGATGCTTACAGGCGGTTCCGGAAGATCCACGATCGATTCCCCGGCATTGCTCAAGGTGGAAGGCGACGAAGCGATCGCGCAGATCGCGTGGAGCAGCCCGAACTACGATTATATGCTGGTCGATGGTGAGAAATATGCACCTGTAAACGAGGATGGAAACTCTGTTTTTGAAATCCCTGTCACTGTATTTGATGCAGAAATGGAAGTCACTGCGGATACCATAGCAATGAGCACCCCCCATGAAATAGACTATACGCTGAGGTTTGACGCTGCGTCGATCAGACAGACAGAAGAATAAAACGGTTCCCCATGGAAGTCTCCCTTCCATGGGGATTTGTTGTTTCTGGGAAGGTTGCGAGGGTATATGATGTTTGATATAATACGAGAAGATAAAGAAGATAAAGGAATTTTCTGGAAAAAGGAGGGATACGGGTATTTGTTCTGCTATTTATAAAGGCGTGGATCTTGTACCTGTGTAAACGATAGACGACATGAAAAAAGAAAGAATGATGCAAAGGATTGGGCGATGCCTTTTTGGTGTCTGTATGGTATTGGTGAGCATTTTTGGCATGGGACTGAGCGTAAATGCGCAGAGTGACGAGACTGCCCCGCAGATCCCAGGACTGGAATTTCAGTCAGAGATGACAAATCAATTTGCTGAGAAATTTCATATTTATTATTACAATGATGATTATACATTGATCGATGTTCCAGAGAGCGGACAGTTTTTGTTAGTACCAGAGGGAGCAGAAGTGCCGGACGGATTGGATGAAAAGATCACAGTACTGCAAAAACCTTTGGATAAGATCTATATGGCAGCAACGTCATCCATGTCTTTATTCTCCGCGATCGATGCGCTGGACTCTGTCAAGTTTTCTTCACTGCAGGAATCTGGCTGGTATATTGATGCGGCAAAGGAAGCGATGGCAGATGGAAGCATTGTTTTTGCCGGAAAATACAGCGAGCCGGACTATGAACTGCTGGTAAACTCCGAATGTAACCTTGCGATTGAATCCACGATGATCCAGCACGCACCAAAAGTACAGGAGATGATCGAACAGATGGGAATCCCGGTCTTTATCGATCATGCCAGCTATGAGACGCATCCGCTTGGAAGGACTGAATGGGTCAAGGTTTATGCGGAGATGGTCGATAAGAGAGAAGAAGCGGCTGCGTTTTTTGACGAGCAGGCGAGAGTGATCGCAGACTTAGAAGATTTTCAGAATACGGAGAAGACCGTGGCGTTCTTCTATGTAAATTCCACGGGCTCAGTGGTAGTCAGAAAATCCGACGACTATGTGCCAAAGATGATCGAGATCGCAGGCGGGCGTTATCTGCCATCCTCTATAGAGAGCGAGGAGGAATCGAAACGCTCCTCCCTTCCAATGACCATGGAAGAATTTTATGCGGAAGCGATCGATGCAGACTATTTGATCTACAATGGAACGATCGATGATCCGGTCAGCAGCATAGACGAACTGCTGGCGAAAAGCGAACTTTTTGCAGATTTCAAGGCAGTGCAGGAAGGCAATGTATGGGGCGTTGACAGCTATCTGTATCAGGCGACAGACATTGTGGGAAATCTGATCACAGACTTTCACGTGATGCTGACAGATGGAGAGGAAAGCCAGATGACTTTCCTGACAAAGATCGACTAAACAAAGGAAAAAAGGTAAAAAGCTATGGGCAGACAACAAATCCATGGCGATCAGGGCAGATTCCATATGGAAAATTTCCGGCGGCGTTCCCGCTATGCAGCAGTCTTTGCGGCTCTGTTTGTGGCCCTGTTCGCGATCGTGATCTTAAATATCAACACAGGAACGACGAACATTCCAGTTTCCCGCATCCTGAAGATCTTATTTTTGCGCGAGGGCGCTCAGACAGAATACAACATCATCTGGAAGATCCGAATGCCACGCCTTCTGATGGCTGCGATCTTAGGCGGCGCACTTTCCCTTTCCGGATTTTTACTGCAGACCTTCTTTGAAAACCCGATTGCAGGACCTTTCCTTCTGGGAATCTCTTCCGGCGCAAAGATGGTCGTTGCGCTGGCGATGATCTACTTTTTGGAGAGATTCAGCAAGGTGTCCTCCTACACCCTGGTCATCGCAGCCTTTATCGGCTCTCTGATCGCGACTGGATTTATCCTTCTGGTCTCAAGGAGGATCAAACATATGGCGACCCTACTGATCGCAGGAACGATGATCGGATATATCTGCTCTGCGATCACGGATTTTATCATCACGTTTGCGGAGGACTCTGACATCGCAAACCTGCATGGATGGTCACAGGGAAGTTTCTC
>CAZSTD010000012.1:0-29397 GCA_964609645.1 uncultured Blautia sp. | reverse complement strand
TTCAGCCCAATGTCTCCTGCTCATATTCATCCAATGTAAAATTTAGAGCCATCAGATCATAGACTGCATGTTCAATAAAATATTTAATGATCAAATCTCCTTTGTTGGAAGGCGAAAAAGCATATTCCGCTCTCGCCAACAGATCTTTCGTCTCCTCAATATCCAGCTTCAGTGCGATCGCCAACGCAAGCACTGTATTTTTTCTGGGATGGTAGGCCGGATTACTGCGGATCTTGGAAAAAAGTTTTCTGTCCATTCCCGCTCTCTTATAAACTTCCACGTCCGTCATTTCCTTTTGGTCGATCAGCTGAAACAATCTCTCATGAAAAGAGACGCCCACTTCTTCCATCAAAGTTTGCAGATCCAGGCTCTCTCCAGCACTAAGACTTGCCTCTTTTGTCAGTGTCTCCTGATCGTCAAAAATCTCCTGTTCCACACTCCTAGGCAGATCTTCTTTATAATTTTGGATAAGATATTCATCCAGCTTTTGCCGAAAAACCTGATTTTCCAAGATCGTATATTTTCTTTTTTCTTTTTCTTCCGCGCCCGCACTTAGTTTCTTCCAAATTCCAAACATATCTTCCTCTGTCTCTTAAATTTAAGCACATCCTCTTACGTATTTTCCTGTTGCTGTCCAAATACTTTCCAGCAACCGTTTTATCCTCCAGAAAAATAAGTCCCCTCCCTAACCTCTTTTCCTGTTAATGATACTATAGCGGATGTATGATCTGAAGTGGTCGCTCCATAAGCGACATTTCTTTTATTATAGCACAAAAAAAACTATCGCCGGGCAATAGCGATAGTTTTTTAATGCGTATACGATATGATGAAAAACTTTTTAGGCAATTCCTTTGGAGGATTTCATGATCTGTACAACTGCTGCGGAATTTCCACAGAGTATTGCAGAAGATGCTGCAAAATAGTCTGCATTGTCCATAATATATTTTTTGAAGCGTTCAACGAAAGTTGTCTTTACATTTACTGTTTTATTGTTCATCATTGCTGCGCGATTTTTAGAAATAGTCATTGTGCTCATTTTTTATTCTCCTTATCGATCCTGTTATATATATCAATCATATTCTAAACATTTGCTTATTTTTATACGTTTTTCAGCTTTATAAGCAATCTGTTCTTGTTTTTCTTATCCCTTGTTACATCCTGTATTTTATCCTTGTTTTCCTGTTTTAACCAGTGTTATAATTATCCTGTTTTACTAGAATATTGATATCATGTAACTAATCTTTGCCATATTTACTTGAACGAAAAGGAGAAACTCATGCCCAAGATCTATCACGAAGCCCTGCGCCCGCTTGGAAATTTAGGGATCCAGGTTTCCACAGCCGCACTTGATAACCCTCATGTGCCACTACATTGGCACGAAGCTATGGAAATTTTATTTTGCTTAAATGGAGAAGCCACCGTACATGTAGACCACGAAGTGATCTCACTTCCGCGCAACCGCCTGATCGTTTTTGACTCCAAGGAGGTACATGCGATCCACTCCACCTCCAAAATTTATATGTTTTTATGCATCCACGTTGACAAGAAACTGCTTTCGCTCTATTTTCCGGATTTGGAATTATACAGCATCAAATGCCGTCCTCTCCCTCTCGATGACCCGAAATTCACCGAATATCTCAATCTGTGCCAGTTAGCCCGTGAATTAACCCGCATAAACGTAGAAAATGAGAGCACCAGTGCTATGCGCTCAGACGGCACAGCATTACTGATGCTCTCAGATTTAATTAAATATTTTTCTGTCTCTGCCTCACCGGGATCGACCTCCATTCAGCGTCAGCCCAACGATACGATCCGCGAGATCATTTCCTATGTCACCGAACACTACAAGGAAAAGATCACTTTAGATCAGATGGCTGCCCGAACCGGATTCAGCCGAGAATATTTCTGCCGTTTTTTCAAACAGCATATGGGGATCACTTTTTTGCGTTATCTAAACGAGGTTCGCATCTCTCATGCCGGCCGTCTCCTGAACACAACAGAGCTGTCCATCTTTGATATCATGGCAGAAAGCGGATTTACCAATCAGACTCTTTTTAATCAAATGTTCAAGGAAATTTATGGGATCACTCCTCGCCAGGCACGAAAACTAAATAAAGCACATTCCACATCGAAAAGCATCCCTCTGTTTCTTTAAGGAAAAGTTTACTCAAAGTCAATGGATCTTCCAGTTCGTCCGGATTCACGCACCGCATCCATCAGTTTCAGCACACGGCGCACCTGCGGGATCTGTACCAGAAATTCTTCTTCTCCACGGTATGCTTTGACATAATTTTCAAAATAATTTCTGTGCTCTGTGTCCACCTGCGGAAGCGGCTCGGTAACGATCCTGCCTTCCGGTGCAGGGCCGAAAGATCTAGTCGGTCCTGCTGCAGTCATAGTCCTTTTTCCGCCTACATTGGTCAGCAGGCTTGTTGTGCGTACGATCTTGCCTTCTGGGAAAAATCCATCCACATAGGCAGTTCCTTTGTTGCCCGCTACGAACCAATGGCGCTCAAACCACTTATCCTGCACCTTATCTGCCAGATAATACGTACCCAGCTCCACCGTTGCTGTGACACCATTGTCAAAGCGAAGCATGATGTTAAAATAGTCATCGACTTCTGTGTTGATCACATTGCGGATGTCTGCAAAAACAGATTTCAGCTTTGCCCCTGGGAACATCCAACAAACCTGATCCAAAAGATGTACACCCCAATCATAGAGCATGCCGCCGCCTTCACTTACCAGTACATGCCAGTCATGCATGTTTCCGTTGAATCCATAAAGCTGATTCTTGATGGCATATACATCTCCTAAAGTACCGGAATCATAGACTGCCTTTGCGGTACGAAAATCCGGATCATAGCGTCTCTGCTGATGAACAGTAAATCTTACACCGTTCTCCAAGACTGCTTTTTCCATATCATCGAGTTCTTCCAGGCTCATAGCCACCGGTTTCTCACAGATGATATCTTTTTTGGCTGCCGCTGCCTGCAATACCAGATCATGATGCTGGTTATTATTTGCTGCAATGATCACAACATCCACTTCCGGATCTGCAAACAACTCCTCGTTGCTTGTGTATCTTTTGATCCCTTCTTTTACATCTTCCAACTGCTGGGGATCTCTGTCCGAAATCCCCACTAATTTAATCCCTGGAAAATCACTGAGCATCTTTTCATGCTCATGTCCCATAAATCCATGTCCAATGATCGCAATGCGAATATCCTTCTCCATAATTACCCTCCGTATCTATAGACCTTTATTCTGGTTTATATTCATCAAAGTCATATTTGATCGTGCCAAACGGTGTTTCCTGCTCGCGAATCGCTACGGACTTCGCCATTGCGCGGATCTCATCTGCACTCACGCTGCGTCCAAGTTCGCTGGAAAGAACCACACCCTCAGAAAGGAATGCTGTCTGCATTGCAATATATGGAGAATCGATCCTGGTCGTATCATCCAGCTCTCCTCTGAGGTAAGAATACCACTGTAACTGATTGTCATTATATTTCTCGATCTCAGGATTCAGCATCAGTTCCTGCTGACCAGTAATGTCATCGATCGCACACTCTAATTTGTTGTCAAAGAGATTGCCGTTTTCATCAATTCCAAACCATTCCAGACGTGGTTTCTGGAGTGCACCGCCGCCCACGATAGAGCCGCCTTCCGGAACAGCTAAAGGACCGCCGGTTGTATCTACATCCATAAATTTCAGACCGCCATGAGAACCTGCGATAAAGCTTGTTCCAATCTCATCCATGTGCATTGCCCAGTCCTCATAGATATCCATGGAGATACCGCCTTTAAAACGAGCCAGACCTACGCCGAGATCTTCCACTGGAGCTGTGCGGTTTACGATCTTATCGATTCTCTTGTCTGTCCAGTAATCACAGGACTGGATACCATAAACACTCTCCAGCTCTGGCATTCCCAGCACATAGAGCATCTGTGCCAGATGATAGATACCCAGGTCAAATAATGGACCATGTACACCAACCTTCGGGTCAATAAAGTCACGGCTGAAGAATGGCATATCATATCCCGGACGGCCCTGTCTTCTGTGACCTACACTTCTTGCATGGTAAACTTTACCCAGCTTTCCTTCCTCGATCATCTTCTTAGCAATACGTGTCTGAGGATTGTAGATAGAGCTGATCTGCACAGCCAGTTTTTTGCCATATTTTTTCTGTGCATCATAGAGGATCTTCGCATCTGCATAGCTTGCTGCCATCGGTTTCTCAGAATAACAGTCAAAACCTGCTGCCATAACTGCTGTAGCCACGGATGTATGAAGATTGTTATGTACACACACTTCCACCTCGTCAATATCATCTCTTTTTAACATTTCACGGAAGTCCTGATAAAGATTTTCTTCCGGGATCCCATATTTCTTTCCAAATGCTTCCAGCTTATTTTTATCAAGTTCTGCCGCTGCAACCACCTTCAAAGCCTGTCCTCTTTTTTGAAGGTTCTGGATAACTGTCATATGTCTGTGGGAGATCATCCCTGTTCCAATGATCGCAATTCTGATTTCTTTCATGATAATTTTCTCCTTTTTGATCTTTTTATTTATAAAATCTGATGTCTATTATCTGCCAACATTATTTTTATACAAAGCCATCGCCAAATGCCTCGTATCCGCCACTTACCATCCAAGAATTTTCAGATATTCACGGCTTCTTCTAGCGCATTCGAGCGGTTCCATCTCATAATGCTCATCCTGTTCCACGATCACCCACTCTGCATTTGCATCAATAGCCGCTTCAAGAACAGGTTCCCATACCATCTGTCCAAATCCGACTGGGCGGAATCCAAAATATCCTGTGTCGCTTCCATCATCCTCTGCATCAATCCCGATCAGCTTGTACATATTTTTGACTTCGCCTTTTTTGATATAATCTTTCAGATGTACAACTGGAATGCGGTCTGTATATTTGCGTACAAACTCAGGTGCTTCCCCTGTTGCCACATCACACCAGCAAGTGTCAAGCTCACTCATCAGGTTATCGTGTTCAACCGCATCAAACATAGCATCATATCCCCACTGTCCATCCGGCAGTTTTACAAACTCAAAATCATGATTGTGATAAAGGAATGTCATTCCTGCATCATGGATCTTCTTTCCTACCTCATTTAAAAGTGGAAGGAAACGTTTGAATCCCTCTGGATTTACCGGGCGATATTCCTCCGCCATATACGGCATAACGAGATACTTCACTCCGATCACTGCATAATCTTTTAAAATCTGGTCAAGATTTTCCATCATTTCCGCAAATGCCACATGTGCACTGATCGGAACCAGTCCAACCTCATCTAAAACTTCCTTTACATATTCTGGTTTCAGTCCGTAAAGACCAGCCAGCTCCACACCGTCATATCCTAATTCTTTTACCTTTTTCATTACCTCTTTAAAATTTTCTGGGGTATTTTCCAGCAGGTCTCTTAAACCATAAACCTGAATGCCAATTGGTAATTTTTTGCTCATGTCATCTTCCTCACTTTCTCTTATTCTTTCCACACATATCATTTATTTTTTCTTGTCGCTTAAATCTTTATTTTCTTGTTTCTTTCTGACTATATCTTACCTTTTTAGATATAAAAAATATTTTCCTGGTTTTCACTTTCTCATGAATTTTTTGCACGATCCCCCTATCCCCTCTACCCCTATGCAACAGATAGCATTCATTTGTTGCATTCTTGTTTTTTTACACCTGCAAAACCTTCTACCAACAACTTCTTTCGAATGCATGGCAACAAAAAACTGCCCGAGATTTTTCCCGGGCAGTTTTACTTATATATCACAGCAGCAATATTCTTTTATGAACTCTTACACGATCAAAAGTCTTCTTTCATTCACATGATGCCCAAATTCTGGCATAAATACCATACTCTCCTCATCTGGATCTAAATGTTCCTGGATGATCGGCGGCATATAAGAGGATGTAAAACAAAAACCATACTTCAGATCATGATATCCCTGAGCTAAGCCACCTGGTTTCTTTACTTTCAGAACAGCCGGAACTGTCACAGCCCAATGTGTCTGAAAATCTGCTGCCATCTCCTCATTTGTGAAATCTTCACCCTTGATATTCCAAATAACGTCCTCTTTATCAATTCTTTCTCCGTCTACATATAAAGTGCCAGGGCGAAGCTGAGAGAGGAAGATCCCTCTATAATAAGGCAGTCTCACTTTAAACTGAAATCCTGTCACGTTTCCTTCTTCATCTTTTATATTTCTAAATCCTACGGACTGAATCACCTGTTTTTCCATAATCTCTGATCTCCTCCTTAATCTCCAAGCAGATTTTTCAGCATGATATGCTGTTTTCTCAATGTCTGTCCCACTTCATAGCCTTCATCATATTTATCTGCACCTTCGTATTCACTCAGCAGATATCCTTCGTAACCATTTTCCTGCATCACCTTGATGATCTCTGGATAAGGGATGGTTGTCTCCTGAAACTCATCATTCATGTTGATAAACTTTGCATGGCAGCAATAAATGTATGGGAGCAGCGGGATGATATCTTCCGGCTCATTTGGAGTATAGTTCGGATCTCTCCATTCTCCTTCTCCAAATTCCGTTCTAAATACAGAAAAGTCAATGTTCAAACCGAAATTTTTGGTTCCGGTCTCTTTGATAAAATCTACGAAATCTGTTACCAGTTTTCCTTTGAGGTTTGAAGGTGTGTGGATCTCTGGGCACATCTGAATACCCAGTTCTTCCGCAAGCGGAAGCGCTCCTTTGATAATCTCTCTCCAATTTTTCACAGGCTCCAGAAGATCATTGATGACAGGCATTTTGGTACGCATTACTGTAAATCCAAGTCTGTGAGCCAGACGGATGTCACGCTTGAGCATTTCCACAGATTCCTCTGTAGTCAGATCTCTGTCGCCTAACACATGAGAGTCGATCCAGTTTCCGTATTCCACAGGAACGATCTCATACTTATCACAAAGTCTGTGCCATTTTTCCACCCATTCATCTGTCGGATATGGATAATTTTCAATATGGGTATTTGCCAGGATCTCTACCCCATGCGCACCCATATCATGAATATCTTCAAAGCAATCCTCTAATGTTTTTGTCAGTCCAAATTCCGCTGAATAGCTATACAGTGCAACACCGCGTTTCGGACCTTTTTTCTCATACTTATACATAGCTTCTTCTCCTTAAAATATTTTCCAAATATATCCTTTATTTAGTCCTTAATTCATATGTCTTTCTCTCAATTTTGCACGGATCTCATCTGCATCCTTATCACTCATATTCCAGAGAAGGCAGGCTGCGGATGCCAGGAAAAATAAGATCGCCGGCAGTAAATTTACTGTAAAATTAATTCCCTTGAGAGCTCCTGGTGTCTGCTGCGCATTTGCCACATAGCCAAATGCCCCCATGATCACAATGCCAAATGCTGCTCCGACTGCATTTCCAATTTTAGTTGCAAGTCCATAAGTTGCATAGGCAGTTCCATCTGTGCGGACTCCTGTTTTTAATTCCATATAATCTACAGAATCTGCTACCATAGACAATGTCATCGGGAATCCTACATTAAACAGACCAAAGATCACATCACCTACCAATACCATTGTCATATTGTCAAACGGTGCCAGATACATGATCACAAGTCCAATTCCCTGAAGGATCATAGAGCCCATGAGAACATTTCTCTTTCCGATCTTCTTTGCAAAAAATGGAACAAAGAAAGAGCCAACGATACCACCGATGGACGGGATCGTCATGATCAGAGAGATCATCGTAAAAGAACCCAGACAGTAGATCACATAATAAGCGGTCACTGCGACCCTTCCCATAAATGCAGTCATCTGAAGTGTCATGATCAGTGTAACGATCATCAGATATTTATTTTTCAGCAGATTGCTAACTGTCTCTTTGAAAGAAAATGGCTGTGGTTCTCCCACTGGCTGTACCACTTCTTTTGATGTAAAAAATACCACTAAGAACATCGGAACTGCAATGATCGCATAGACTACAGCAACCATCATATATCCATGTCCGTTTGCAACCTCTGCCCCAGCTCCTGAAAATTTCAGGGCAAGTCCCGCAGATACACCATTCACGATGACCATACCCAGGTTCATTCCGATATTTCTGGAAGTGTTAAGGATATTTCTCTGGTCTGAATCTTCTGTCATAACCGCAGCCATCGCACCGTAAGGGATATTTACCAATGTGTAAAGCATTCCTGCGATAATGTAGATCGCTCCTGCCCAGATAACTCCTGCTGTGGACTGTCCGCCAAAAGGATTCGTGAATGTCAGCACACTGAAGATTGCCAAAAATGGGGCACCAAATGCGATATACGGACGAAATCTTCCAAATTTAGACCGCGTTCTCTCTGCGATCGCTCCCATCATTGGGTCATTGATCGCATCCCAGATACGAGCGAGCATCATGATCACGGATACAGCGATCGGTGCCAGACCTACAATATCTGTGTAATAGATCGTCAGATAAGACCCCACATATGTCCATACGAACTGGGAAGCCAAGTCACCAAGTCCGTAACAAATCGTTGCGGCTTTCGTAGCTTTCAGTTTCTTCTCCATTGTTTCTACCTCTTTCCTGTTTTTACTTTTTTCTGCACTGTCTTTTTTCAGTTTCTATGTATTTCTTTTTGTTACATCGAATCAACAACCGGTCTGTCATTCCTTTGATGTTCTTATGATAGCAAAAAGATCGCTTCTTTTTCTCTCCAAAATTTCCGCGATCTTATCCATTTCTTTCAAATATGAGGTTTTAAAAAGGTTCACGCAACAATCGTCATTCATTTGTTGCATGAACCTGTGTTTTTTGTCCTATTTCCTACAAAAAATATGGATCAAACTGATCTCATGCGGTTCTAAGACAACTTTCATATCCAACGCATGATCTCCTCCTGACACATTCACCTTACTCTGGAAAAGCGTCGGTGAGCTGATCCCCTCCAAATATTTTACGTCCTCACGTGTCAGCTTGATATCATACTCAAATTTTCCCCACTCATTTAAGATGCTTCCATTCTGTCTATTCAGAGTACGTTTTTTCATATAATACATCCCACTCTCTTTTAGATTTTCCAAATGAAAATCCAGATGCAGGGGGCTTTCATCCTCAAACACCATGGAACTGCACTTGCGCAGGTCTACATCTTCTTCCTGCAAAAAGTAGCTGCGCCGAAACCAGGAATAATAAAAGCACAAAATATAAATATCTCCGCTCTCTTTGCGAGTTGCGATATAATTCGGTCCTTTATCCAAAAGATAGTCGCCCAGCTGATTTAAAAAATCCACGGCAAAATAGGCTGGTTTTCGGATCATATCTTTTGTCAAAAGTCCAATCCCACCGTTCACAATACCCACCGTATCCATATGGCTGGATACCCAGTCTGTCCCGCTCATGATCCCGATCATATCTACCTGATCGGCGAGCGCCTCAATCTTTTTCACAAGATAGGCTGCACGGAAACAACTGTCATTTAAATAATTTCGATTAGAGATCGTATTATTCCATTCCGAAATGTAGATTAGTGTATCTTCCAGACCGGTCTGTTTTAACAGCCTTTGTATCTCTCGGATCTGATTTTCTTCATTAAATTCATCCTGCGAGATCTTACGGACCAACTGTGTCCCGTTTATCCTGTAAGTATCATATGGAAAGACAATAAAGGATGCAAAATCCGGTTTTACATCCTCGATCCGGCATCTGTCAAAAAATTCTACCAGGAACTTCCAATCTTTCACCACAATACTGCTGAGCCCGCCAAATCTGGCATCTGGGATCCGCTCCCTGATCGCATGATAAAGATATTTCCATGCATCAAAAAAATCATAGCTTTCATCCTGATACAGCTGCTGATCTGGCATTCCGTCTTCATGAACGCAGTCACGATCCAGCTCAAAGATCCACCCCGATACTTCCTCCTGTCCGTAACGATTCACGATATGGCTCAGGAAATCATCCATCATTTTTTCCCATGCCTCTCTCGACTCAAAGGAAATATACTGTTCTTCATAAAACACTTCTTTTCCGTCTGAGCGCAGCGCAGTATCTGGTCTTCTTCCTAGATCCAAAAACGGTTTTAAACGATGCTGTACCAAAAAATCCAACACCTGATTTACACTGTCATAATTATACTGGCCGATCGTTTTTCCATCATTTATCATCATTTTTTTGGAAAATACATTCCAGATCCGGATGTATTTATAGTGAAGTTGTTCATTTAACTGCAGCGTATGAAACTGTACATTCGCTTTATTCAAGTCCCACATCGGACCGATATTGATCATCTGGTTCCAAGATTTGTGGTATTTGTTTCCAAGATTTTTCTGCAGATCCAGGCGGATCGCTGTGCTTCTCTCCTGTTTTCCCAGTTCATAACCTTTTTGCTTCAATTCTTCTCGGATCTCAAATTCCAGTTTCCGCTGATCTGCTTCCTGCTGCATCCCCTTGCCGCGATACATCTCCCGGTATTCTGTCGGTGTGATCCCCATAACTTTGCGAAATGCCCTGTTAAATGAAGCTGAATTGCTAAATCCCGATGTCATCGCGATCTGTGTCATATTTTGCTCGGAATGCTTCAAAAGGCCAAGAGCAGTCTTTACACGAAGCTGCATCACATAATCTGCAAAATATACACCTGTGTTTTTCTTAAAGATACGTGACAGCGTAGAGACCGACACGAACATCCTCTCTGCTAGCTCATTCAAACTGATTTCCTGATCCAGATTTGCCAGGACATACTGCATGATCTCCCTCATCCTCGCATCATTTTCCGTTTCACAAGTTTTCATCGTTTTTTGATTTAATTGATAATGTTCCACCAGGCAATCCAGCAGCTTTAACATCAAACTGTCCATATAGCATTTTGTCTGGTGTGCGCAGGAGGTATACTCCGCTGTAAGCTGAAAGAAAATATCTCTCAGATCCTGATAGGAATGCATCTCATCCACCACAGAATTACAATAAAAGATCATATGACGGTTCTGCAGCACAGAATTCGTCAATCGCATTGAAAAAGAAGCCATGCCATATAGTGCATCCTGCGCGTTTGTGATCTCATAGCTCACTCCTGGATTGATCAAGATGATATCTTCTGCTTTCATGAGATCCCTCTCATCCTGATATTTCAGAGTCATCTCTCCCTCTAGCAAAAACAAAAGCAGGAGCTCTGTCTGCAAATTTTCTTCCCTGACCTCCGCTTTTTGCACACGATAGTTCATGCCATTCGTATCCATTGAATCCAAAGTCCCCCTCTCCCAAAACTTGTCTATATTTTTTACACTCCAGCGTAATTTTAAATCCCCATGCTATCCGCCGAAACTCAGTATCATCATAGCATATCCAACTACTGAATTTCTACAGAAACCACAGCAAAAACTTATCTACGCAAAAAAAGAGAGATGAAACTTTCATTTCATCTCTCTCATACAGCGTGCGTTAGAAGATTCGAACTCCCGACCTTTTGGTCCGTAGCCAAACGCTCTATCCAGCTGAGCTAAACGCACATCCTTTTGTGAAGTTGTCATTTCGTATCCCTCACAACAAAGAGTATTCTACATTATAATGTATGATTTGTCAACACCTTTTTTGAAATTTTTTTATTTTTTTATTTTGAGTAAAAAAAAGCCTATTTTCCAACAATTCAGTCCCATTAATGACTCGATGATCGCATGATTGCACTGCCGAGGATTCACAATTTCTCTTATAAGCATCTCTAGTGCTATCCATCCCACCCCTAAACGAGTGGGCTTTTCGCACTTAAAGTGTAAACTTTCCGCACAACATTGTAAATATAATTATAAATACATAAATGAGGCTGCACACCGGCAGCCCCACAAATAAACCTGTTGGTTTTCACCACAAATTATATCGCCTAGTTACTTAAACAGGATGTCGGATCCTTCAATCCTGTACAACCAGCTCTTTATAGAATTCTGCGTAATCTTTACGTTTCTCTTTTGTAAAACTAATCGCTGTTCTCGGATGCTGGTTTAAAAGTCCTGTGAGCAGGTACTGAATGTCATATCCCCACTCTACTCCATCCTGACGTAATTTGTTCATATGTTTCTCAATAAACTGGATCGCCGGATATACATTGTATTTCGGATTTTTCAAAAATCCCAGAAGTAATTCCATCGCACAGTTTCCTGCACCGCGTCCCATATTCGCATAAGTTGCATCCAGCCAGTCTACACCATCACCAACTGCTTCGATCGTATTCGCAAATGCGAGCTGCTGATTGTTGTGTGCATGGATTCCAACTTTCTTTCCATATTTCTCCGCTGCATTCAGGAAAATATCCGCAACACGTGCGATCTGTTCCGGGTACAGCGCGCCATAGCTATCCACGATATAAAAACCAGTTACCGGAGTTTTTCCTAAAATATCCAAAGCAGCCTCCAGATCTTTCTCCTGTGTATTGGAAACAGCCATGATGTTACAGGTTGTTTCATAGCCTTTCTCAGCCGCATCCTCGATCATCGTTACCGCTGTCGGAATGGTATTAATGTAAGTTGCAACACGGATCAGATCGATCGGGCTCTCACTGCGGTCCACGATATCTTTCTTATAATTGCATCTTCCTACATCTGCCATAACTGCGATCTTAAGATCTGTGTTGTTGTCTCCCACGATCGAACGGATATCCTCATCTCTGCAGAATTTCCATTTGCCAAATTTATTTACATCAAAAAGTTCTGTATCTGCTTTATATCCAAATTCCATATAGTCCACACCAGCTTTGATATTAGTAAGATACAAAGCACGTACAAACTCATCGGTAAAATAAAAATCGTTAACCAGTCCTCCGTCTCTTAAAGTTGCATCCACTACGCGGACGCCAGAACGGTAATCCATTAACTTTGCTATTTCTTTCATTTTTGTGCTCTCCATTTCGTATATACTTTATCACTTTAAACTGTTGACCTTTAAAGTATAAAACAATATCTTATTTTTGTCAATGTAAAGATCTCTATTTATTTCACATTTTTACATATCATTTTGATCGCGCTCAAGTAAACTGCCTCAGCAAAAGAGAAAGACAGCTCTCCGCTTTCGCCGAATCACTGCCTTTCCAATAAGATCCTGCAGATACGCAATTCATCTGCTATATTTTTTATTTTACTTACGCATCCAGCAAGAATGCTTTATACGCCTTCTTTGCTTCATAGACGTCTGCTTTGCTGGTGATTTCCCATGGCGCATGCATGCTCAGCACAGATACACCACTGTCGATCACTTCCATACCATAGAGTGCAGCGATATATGCGATCGTTCCGCCGCCGCCCACATCTACTTTACCAAGCTCTGCGGTCTGGAATGCGATATTATGGCTGTCAAAAATATTTCTGACTCTTGCCACATATTCTGCATTTGCATCATTAGAACCGGATTTTCCTCTCGCACCTGTAAATTTATTCAGTACGATCCCGCGTCCCAGATATGCAGCATTTTTTCTCTCAAATGCTTCTCCGTAAGCCGGGTCATAACCTGCACTTACGTCAGAGGAAAGCATACTGCAATTTTTCAAAGTTCTTCTCAATGTCAGCTCACTGTAGCATCCCATTGCTTCCAAAAGTTCTGCCACACTGTTTTCAAAGAAGCGAGACTGCATTCCTGTTGCTCCAACGCTTCCAATCTCCTCTTTATCCACCAGCAGGCAGCAAGCGGTACGTTTCGGCGCTTCCATCTCAAGCATAGCAAGAAGGGATGTATACGCGCATACCCTGTCATCCTGTCCATAAGCTGCGATCATACTTCTGTCCAGTCCACATTCTCGTGCTTTTCCAGCAGGCACGATCTCAAGTTCTGCTGAAAGGAAATCTTCTTCTTCCATATCGTACTTCTCTTTCAGGATGTTTAAAACATTCTGTTTCACTGCTTCTTTTTTCTGATCATCCGGGAGATCCTTCAATGGTCTGCTTCCGATCAGGATGTCCAGACTTTCTCCTTCGATCACTTCCGCTGCTGTTTTCTGAAGCTGTTTTCCTGCCAGATGGATCAAAAGGTCTGTGATATAAAGAACCGGATCGTCTTCACTCTCACCGATGTTTACCTGGATCACACTGCCATCTTTCTTTACTACCACACCATGCATAGCAAGAGGAAGCGTTACCCACTGATACTTCTTTACACCGCCATAATAATGTGTATCAAGATATGCCAGATCTGTGTCTTCATAGAGTGGATTCTGTTTGATATCCAGACGCGGGGAGTCGATATGCGCGCCAAGGATATTCATTCCCTTTGCGATGTCTTCCTCTCCGATATGGAAAAGAGCGATGATCTTTCCCATGTCTTCAATATATACTTTGTCGCCAGCTTTGAGAGTTTCTCCTCTGGCGATCTTTTCTTCCAGAGATTCATAGCCTGCTTCTTTTGCTTCTTTTATGATCTGAATAACACATTCTCTCTCTGTTTTTCCCAGGTCAAGAAAGTTACGATAAGCCTTCGCAACGCTTTCTAATTCTTTTTCTTCTGCTTCTGTATAAGAAAGCCATGCATTTCTACGTTCCATTTGTATTTTTTCCGCCTTTCTTTTTTGTCTCTATTATAAATCATTCTCTGAAATTTTTCCACTTAATCAGACATTTCCATACAAATATCCCATTTCTTGCCCTTTTTTTCTTTTTCAATTCTTTCCAAGCTACGCTGGTGAGATATTTAGATCTCTGCAAGTGGCAAGGCTACTATGTACTTCTTCTCATTACTGCGCAATTATCCACTTCAATTAAAGCAGTTTCCTGGATTATAAGTTTTTTAGAAATTTTAGAAATTTATTAGAAACTGTACAAAGTTCTATCACATTTATGCGGTATGATAAATACATCTTAAGGAGATGACAACCTTGAGAGAATCTTTCCTTTCCCTAAAATGTGTAAAATGAACAGTAAACCACCGCTCATCTGACAAGATCGTCAGGCGAGCGGTGGTTTTTGTTTGGAATCTTTTATTAAGGTCTTATTAAGGTCTTCGATAGCGATTAAAGCACGCATAAATTTCCTGTATTCTAGGCATTGCGTACCCACAGGCAATCTCGCTGTTTCCTGCCAAAAAAGAAAATCCCTGTTCTTTTAATCTCTTATCCAGATATTCTACGATTTCAGTCAAGGTGCGCTTTCCGTCGATCAAATGCTCCGTCGCATACTTTAACAAAAGGCTGAGTGTTGCAGTCTGCTCTGTATCGATCAACTGTTCTGTATATCGAAGGTCTATCTCCTGTTTGCCCAAAATAAATCCATCCGTCTTAGAAACCTTTGTTTTTAGACGTTCTCCCATTGCCGATTTCGTCATGATTCTATGACTATCCGGCATCCGAAATTCAGAGGAAGCTGAGGCTGGCAGCGGATACTGGCGGCATAACTCTTTCGTGGAAGCCGTAATATCTTTCGGCACATATTGATCCATTTGGATGATCGTATCAGCGATGTGGAAAAAAGCCCCTGAACTTCCCGCAACTAAAATTGTGGAAATCCCCGCTTTTTCAAAAAGATCTCTGGCGCGTTCCAAAAATGGCGTGATCGGCTCTTTTTCTTTTTGGATGACTTGTTGCATAAACGCATCCCGAAGCATAAAGTTTGTCGCAGAGGTATCTTCGTCCAGTAAAAACAAATGACTGCCGGCTTCTATACTCTCAACGATCCCGGCTGCCTGCGAAGTACTTCCACTCGCATCAGATGTAGAAAAACAGTGCGTATCTTTCTTATTTGGGAGATCATTGATAAACAGCGAAATGTCCACATCTTTGATAAAACGCCCGTCTTCCGAGCGAAGCTTAACTGCGGTGTCATCTGTGATCACATACTCACGCCCATCCCCTGCAATATGATCATAAATTCCTAACTCCAGTGCATTTAAAAGCGTGGATTTCCCGTGATATCCACCCCCTACGATCAGTGTGATACCCTCTGGGATCCCCATACCTGTGATTGTTCCTTTATGCGGCAGATCCATCGAAATCCGAAGCTCCTGCGGTGAAGCAAATGCAATAGCGTCTTTCATCGGACGTGAAGAAATTCCCGTCTCACGCGGAAGTATTGAACCATCCGCAACAAAAGCACAGAGTTTCCTTCGCTTTAATTCCTGCCGGATATATTCCTGGTCCTCTGCGAGCTCTATATGTCTTCTCAGTTCCTGATGATCAAGCTCCGAGTAGAAAAACGCTTTCTTAACACAAACTGGAAGAAACTCAAATAAAATCTTTTCAAGCTCCACTGCATTGATCGTTCTCCCATTCGCTGGAAATCCCACAAAAAATCTCGCTGTGATCCCTTTTTCCGTAATCTCACACGCAGTTCTGGCAAGTACTTCCTGATCACAGTGCGTCACAGAGATCAAACCACTTTTACCAGAACCTTTTGCACGAAAAGTATAGCGGTCGATCTGCTTAGAGAATCGGCGGATCAGATGGTCGCAAAGTGTTCTGCGTAAAAGTGCATCCTGATAATATTCTTTAGGAAATTTGGCATTTTTATGCGAAATACGGACACTGATATGAGAAGGCGATGCAAATGGATCCCCCTGTACATGGTCAATAGAAAGAACATAATTTCCAAAATCATACTTACCCTTTAATCCCTTGTAAGCCGGATAACTTTTTCGATGGATCATGTGAAGCTGCTGACGTAATTCCTCTGAATTCTGCATAAAATCCTCCTCTCATTTTTCTTTTTATGATCTCGCCTTCCCACCGTTAGATCAAGTGGAAGGAAGTTATTTTTTTATATAGCAAAAAAATCTTGAAAAATCAAGGATTTTCTCATGCCACAGACCGAAATCGAACCGGACATCAAGTCTGCAAACCTAGAAAAACAGAATGTTTACACCATCGGTTTTCTTAAGTCCAGTTAACCCTTGAACGGTAACAAATGAACAAATTTATAGTATTGATTATAATAATTCCTGAAGCTTCATTTCTCTGGATACAGAAATATACTCTTTGCTGTTTTCCAGAATTCCCATTTTCTCTTCCCATGTAAGATTTCTTTTGATCTTTGCAGGGCTTCCCATCACAAGAGAACCATCCGGTATCACGGTATTCTTAGTCACAAGACTGCCGGCGCCTATGATGCAGTCATTTCCGATCTTTGCACCGTCCAGAATCACCGCGCCCATTCCAATAAGCGTCCTGTCCCCGATCGTACAGCCATGAACCACTGCGTTATGGCCTATAGTAACATTATTTCCTATATGGACCGGGCTATTATGACTTACATGAATCGTACAGTTCTCCTGGATATTCGTTTCTTCCCCGATCACAACCGGAGCATCGTCCCCGCGGATCACTGCAAAATACAGCACACAGCTATCACGTCCGATTGTCACATCACCGACGATCACCGATTGCTTTGCAATCTTTGCTGACTGAGATATTTTTACATTTTTATAATTCATTCTGTTTTCCTCAACTTTCTTTCTGCCTCTGCCGAAACTCATATGATGCACATCCCCATCTGGTTCCGAAAAACTTTACCAAACTGACTACTCTCACGGGTTTACCCGTGTGGTTCTGATTGCTGTATGGCAATAAAATCCCCTGCTTTAATTGCAAAAGACAATAGGCAGGGGAAAAAAGTATAATCAATTTATTCAATAACAAAAAGTACGAGAAATATTGAAAACTCAACATTTCTCGTACTTAATAATCATGCCGCAGACCGGAATCGAACCGGTACGGGAGTATAAGTCCCGCAGGATTTTAAGTCCTGTGCGTCTGCCAGTTCCGCCACTGCGGCATAGGATAAATAATTACCCTTAATGGATGGAGAAGGATTCGAACCTTCGAAGTCGTTGACAACAGATTTACAGTCTGCCCCCTTTGGCCACTCGGGAATCCATCCGCTTTATATATAAACAGGTCTCCTTCGGTTACCCGAGGCAGTCCTGACAATATATATTTATAACACATACCGTTTAAAAGTGCAAGCACAAATTTAACTTTTTTTCATATTCTTTTTATACAATTAAAACAACTTACCACTTTTGTGTTTATATCCCATGTACAGTACACATATACATATTATATTCTGTTTTTCACATCTCACACTTATTCATTTTACATAAAGTGAATAAATCTGTGAGGTTTTGGAAAAAATTATGGCCTATATTCTTTTACAAATACAGCTGATGATATAGCAGGCATATTAACAGTTAACATACCATTTCTTACTATATATGAAATTCTTTCCGTATCAAAGCCTACATCATTAGTAAAGAATACTCTCTCACATATCTCTCCATCTACGGCTTCTATCTGCCATACCGGAACATCCACTATTTCATCGTGTTCATTATTATTAAGAATAACTACTGCCCAGCATTCTTCATTAAATCTACCATAAGAAATGACATTGTACTTACCTGCCAGAAATTTAATCGAGCCTTTTGAAAAGACAGGATAATTTTTATGCATAGCTATAGCCGCTTTATGAAACTCAATCAATTCTTTATCTTCATGTCCCCAAGGATATGTTCTCCTGTTGTCCGGATCTGTAAAGCCACATACCCCAGCTTCATCACCATAATATATTGTAGGTGCACCAGGCCAAGTCATTTGAACCGTTACAGCTTCCCTAAATATACCTTTATTAATGCCCTCATTTGCTGCCTGGGAACCTAGTGAATCTATCCTGCCTACTTTTCTATTTGTTCTGGTCAAAAATCTGGAATGATCATGATTAGACAACTCATTCATTGCTGTGTATAAAGATGTTGCCGTAAAACTAGCCATATGGTGTGCCATTGCTCCAAAAAAGCTGTCTGCATTTCCACGTAAATCTTCTCTATACTCATCACTATGTTTCTCCAAGCCTGTTAAAAACCATGTCAACGGCTCCATAAAGGCATCATAATTCATTACTGTATCCCATTCGCCACCCATTAACCATTCTCTTGGATTACCATAATGCTCCGCAAGTATAATAGCTTCTGGATTACTGGATTTAACAGCTTTTCTAAAGTCTTTCCAAAACTTATGATTAAACTCACTGCTATGTCCTAAATCTGCTGCCACATCCAGACGCCAACCATCTGCATTATATGGGGCTGATACCCATTTTCTTCCTATATTCATAATATATTCATATAACTTATCTGATTCTTCATAATTAAGCTTAGGTAATGTATTATGTCCCCACCAGCCATCGTATTTGTCATTATATGGCCATTCATTGTCTTTATAAAATTTGAAAAAACTTCTGTATGGACTATCTGCCGATATATATGCTCCCTTATGATACCCTTCTGCATTTTCATATAATCGTTCTCTATCTAACCACTTGTTAAAAGACCCACAATGATTGAATACCCCATCCAGAATGACTTTCATTCCCATGGAATGTGCTTTTTCTACCAATTGGCAGAACAATTCATTACTGGCTTCAAGATTTTTCTTATCTGTAACTCTTTTAATATATTTGGTAGCATTTCTATTCTCATATACACCTTCTGGTAAACACTCTCCACCGTCCTCAACTATTTTACCAAAATGAGGATCTATATAATCATAATCCTGTATATCATACTTGTGATTCGATGGTGATACAAATAGCGGATTAAAATAGATTACATCAACACCTAATTCTTTTAAATAATTCATCTTATCTATTACACCCTGTAAATCTCCACCGTAAAACTCTCTAACGCCCATTTGAGCGGGATATTTATCCCAATCTTCAACCTTTACGCTTCCATCATTTATATAAATGTATTCTCTGGATTCCACATCATTGCTCTTGTCACCATTATAAAATCTGTCAGTATATATTTGATAAAATACTGCTCCCTTTGCCCAATCAGGGGCCTTATATCCTGGTATAATATAAAAACAATAATATTCATTTAATTCCTTCGCCGGACCCAGTTTCGTATACACACATTGAACCTTGCCCGCTACTATCTCAAAATAGTAATAGAAAATATCCTCTGTAAGTTCTATGGAGATTTCATAAAAATCAAACTCACCCTTAGAGTATGTTTTTTTCATTCTATAACGCTCTGCACCACTTACCAGATATACCTTATCTACGTTATTTATTCCTGTTCTAAATTTTAATGTAACAACATCTCCTGCATTAGGTTCTACTGGTGTTTTATAATTAGATGTCTCGTCCGCAAATAAAGCTTTTTTATTTAATACTGGACGCATAGACGCCATATATAACTGTTCATCGAAATAATCTTCATCAAGCCCCATATAACCCCTCTTTTCTACGTTCGTATATCAATATGTTTATTTCTAATTTTATAATAAGAATTTTCAACATACAAGATACTTTATCCTTTATTTATTTAAAAATTCAATTTATTTATACAAATTAAAAAGGACAGCTATCGATCCGCTGTCCTTTTTAGGAGAAGGTATTTCTTTTTTATGGGGGTGTAGCAAAAACTATATAATGTATTGGGGGGTTTTACAAGAATTATTGTATCATCATTCTCCAAATAAGTGTGCACAAATATTTAATTTTTTCATAACATTTTTTATGGATTTTTTACATTTCTCTTTCTAAACCCTTTATATTCGACTGGTAATTTTTACTATTTCTTTATATATTTTATATTTTCTTTATATTTTCGCTTTTTTCAGTACATATTTACTACATATTCAAAGTATTAGATTACTATTAGCAATTATAGAATTTAAAAACACCCATATACTTAGTATATAGGTGCATCTGATTTAATATTTGCATTATGTTTTGCAGTCATATATATATTTTTTCCACTTAACTTAGCCTGATACAAAGCATCATCTGCTAAGTTCAACAAATCCATAGTTGTGTTAGTATTATTCAATTCTTTGCTGGCAATTCCTACACTGATAGTTATTTTTTGATATTTTGAATTAATATTTTCTATATTGAGCATCTCAATACTTTCTATCAACTCTGCTGCAATAGCTTCTAAATCCTTCTGATTATGCTTTTTATCTACAATAACAAATTCTTCCCCGGTATATCTGGCAACATAACATCCATGTTTTTCAGCGAAACGTTCTAATACATTGGCTACCTCTATTACGCACTTATCACCATAGGATTGACCATACATATTTGTGTATTCTCTAAAATCATCTATATCTACAAGCATTACAGATATTTCTTTTTCTTTGCCCATATTTACAATTTTTCGTATGTACTCATTAAAATCTCGTCTATTACGCATCCCCGTTAATTCATCATCATTGCACTCTTCTCTTAGTCTAACATTCAAAACAATGTCCTTGGCATGATTGCATACTGTAGTGTATATAGTACCTAAATACACGCAATAACACCCTAAAGTATTTAGTAAATCAACTTCAAATACCTCTTTTGATTTTACATTATAGGATATTACTAGAAATATTACTATATTTATCATTTCCAGAATGGACATATATAATGGGGGAACTATAAACAACATCGGTACACACACTATTAATACCAAAAATATAACAGATGGCATTCCCTTACTGTAAATGTTACTCAAAAAAATACCAAATGCAAACAAAACACTTGCAAATGCATATGCATATCTGCTTTCCATAATGACATTAGTTTTATCATATATTTTAGTCACAAAATAAAAAGCCATAAAGATAACACCAAATACTATGTACCCCAGAATTCTGTCCCTGGCTGAAGCAAGAAACAATCCTATCAATACAAACAATGCATATATAATACTAACAAATATGGACATTCTTTTTATAGTTTCCATATTCTTTTTGTTAATAGTGTCTCTGTTTTCCTTAAAAAAGCTAAGTCCAAATTCAGTGAAACTCCACCTTTTAACAATTTGCTTTAACATAGTTTTTATCCCTTTGTAATTTTATATTTTTTTAATAATTACTTTATATTTTTATAATACATCATTTCTCAACTTTAATCAATATACTAACCTTTGTATTTTTATTCATAACGCAAAATTTTCTTTCCCTTTTCTTAACATCTTTGGTATTTATTGACTTTAATATTTCCCTATTATACAATAAATTATATTACAAATTCGGGGGATTAATATGAACAAAACATTAACCAAATATTTTTATGTTGTACTTTCTATTTGTGTTTGTTTTATAGCTTTTTCCTTCATTATATCTACATATTCAGATAATGCTAATCATTCAACCAATAATACCGACTTGATAGATATAGACTCCAATTGGTTCTATTATAATGAAGAAAATAAGTGCGTTACTATAGAGTTACTTCCTGAACAAATCTTTTTTACAGGTAATTCAGAATTAACTATTTATCGTGATTTTTCTGTGATAAATGATTATAACCGCAAATTGACACTTGCTTTTTTTACAAATTACCAAACAGTTAATGTATATAATAATAACGAGTTGTTATACAATTCAAGCAACATATATGTTCCTTTCGGCCGTTCTACTGGAGGAAGTTGGCATTTCATTGAATTACCAAGTGACATTGACTATAGCACCTTTGCCATTACGCTAAAAAATGATTATAATACAACTTCATTTAGCATTAGCAATTTCTATTTAGGTAATACTAATGATATAAGAGCTTCCATATTTGCTTCACAAATTCCAACTCTTGTTGTATGTGCTTTTCTATTTACGATAGGAATATTGTTTATTATTATGAAAGTATTTTTTGGCCCAATGTCAATAAGATTGCAAAGTTTACATTATTTAGGTTTATTTTCTTTACTAACATCAGTTTGGACATTAGTTCAGACACATACATTACAATTAATTTTACAAAACCAATTACCAATATTCTATTTAGGATATTGTATGACCACGCTTATTAGCATACCTTTAATACTTTTTGTACGAGAATGCTATCAATTATTTGATTCAAAGTTTATTACAAGCTTGTGTGCTATTGCTATATGTAGTTCATTTTTACAAATGCTTTTGCAGATTTTAAATATAGCAGACTTTTATCAAATGGCTGTACCTAACTATATTCTCTATACCTTCACATTGCTATATTTACTTTATCAGTGTGTAAAACATTTACGAATAACGATTTCTAACAAATCATTAACTACATATATCTATGCTGGCTGTATACCAATTATTATTATATCTGCCTTAATGGATATTTGCCGCTATATACTTTGTCTGGGTACATCAGGTATACTTTTCTTAGAGTATAGCTTAAGTATATACATATTGACATTAGGTTATGTTACAATTTTCGACTCAATTAAGTTAATTAATAAAGGACTTAAAGCTGAAAAATTCCAAATGTTGGCATATATAGATGTTTTAACCGGCATTCGAAATCGTGCATCTTTCAAGGAATATATTAATGAAATACCAAAAAGTGACTACTCGCATTATTCTATTCTTATGCTTGATATGAATAACCTAAAAGTTTTAAACGATACTTACGGTCATACTGTAGGTGATGAATATATTATAAAAGCTGCCCATATTATTTCCAAAGTATTTTCTGAATACGGTATGGTTTGCCGACTAGGTGGTGACGAGTTTTGTTGTGTACTAAAAGATTTGTCAGAAATGGAATTTTCTCAGTGCACTGAAATGCTAAAGGAACGCTGTGCCAGATTTAAATCCACTAAATCTCCGCTTCCTTTATCGATAGCTTGTGGGCTCGCTAACTTTGACGATACCAGAGATTCCGATTTAATAGATACGTTCAACAGAGCTGATTTGGAAATGTATAAAAACAAACAAAAATCAAAAGGTATGTAGATAAATCTTTTCTACCTACCTTTTATATTCCTTTAATATCAAAGGACGGGATGTAGCTTTCCTTAGCTGTGTCCCCTTCTTGAATAAACCCATTTTCTACCCCTATTTCTATAGCATAATTCACTAGTTCTTCATACTCTGCTTCTGTAATTCTTCTATTCAGCTCCGGATATTTTCGAACATTCTCTAATGGCGTAAATTGATTCATAATGCTAATATAGATTGAATTTTCATATTTATTGTATAGATATTCAATAATATCCTTAGAATCACTTATAGCTCCCGGAAGAGTCAAATGTCTGACTATAACCCCTTTTATCATTAATTCTTCATTTTCATCAAACACAGGATTTGAAACCTGTCTAACCATCTCTTCTATAGCTTTAGAACATACTTCAAAATAATCTGGTGCATTAGAATATTTCTTTGCCAATTTCCAAGACTTATATTTCATATCAGGCAAATATATATCCACAATGCCCTCCAGCATTTTAATGGTATCCACCTTTTCATACCCGCCCGTATTGTAAACTATTGGTAATATCATTCCCTGATTTCTTGATTTTTCCACAGCATTAATTATCCAAGGCACATAGTGGGTAGGGGTAACCAGATTAATGTTATTAGCTCCCTGTTCTTGCAATTCTATAAAAATTTCTGCTAAACGCTCTACACTTATTTCCTTTCTCACTTCACCGGATGCTATATTATAGTTTTGACAATACACACATCCTAATTGGCATCCCGAAAAGAACACGGTTCCAGAACCCTTATCGCCAGATATGCAAGGCTCTTCCCAATAATGTAAAGCAGCCCTGGCTGCTGTTAGCACGCCAGGGCTTTTGCAATAACCTATTTGATTGTTGAGCCTGTCAACCCTACATTCTCTTGGACAAATCGTACATTTATGTAAATCAAACATTTTATTCCTCTTTGCTCTTAAAAATATTTTTCCATTCTCATGGTTGTCTTTTGTATCTTATCTAATGTAATCTTTGTTTCATCAGTACTGTTTACATTCTGTTCTGAAAGACTTCTAGCTTCCTGTGCACTAGCATTAATTTCTTCTGTCGTTGCAGATAACTGTGCAATATTTTCTACAATTTTGTTGTTGGCATTAGCAAGCTTTTCAATCCTTCTATCAATATCACTAATATCTTTCATCAAAACATTCAGATTAGAACCTAACTGTTCAAAGCTCTTAGCTGTATCAAGAATCATTTCGTTCTGATCTTTTGCAGCATTGACAGATACGTTAATACTTTCCATTACTTCTTCAGCATTGTCATTAAGTTCGTTAATAATATTTGTGATATTTTCTGTAGACTTTCTAGTTTCTTCAGCCAAATTTCTAATCTCATCAGCCACAACCGCAAATCCTCTTCCAGCTTCACCCGCTCTTGCACTTTCTATAGAAGCATTTAATGCTAACAAATTTGTCTGATTTGAAATACTCATAATAATATTAGCAATCTCATACACTTCTTTTGTTCTATTTTGCAAACGTTCCATCGAATCAGTTACATTTGCATTTGTTTTTGCAATTTCTTCAGACTGAGATTTTAACTTTTCAACTGTCTTGATATTTTCTGCAATATATTCGCTAGAATTTTCCGCTACCTGAACCATTTCCTTTGCATTCTCTACAGTTAAATCTAATGCATCCTGTATATCCTGTGTCATATAACTTTGATTTTGAATATTTTCTGCTGTTGCAGTAGTCGCTTCAGATATATCAATCATACTGGCATTTACAATATTGTTAGACTCGTATAATTCATTCATCAAACCAACACTTTTGTCAGTTTCATCTTTCACAACTTTTGAAATATCAATTATATCATTTAGCATTTTCTCCTGCTTAGCTTTCTGTGAGGCAATTGCCATCAATGCATCATCGCTAAACATTTTACCAATACTAGAAGTTCTATATATTACATAAAACACCAATAAATATAAAACAATAGAAATCAACTGATTACCTGTCACTTCTATCTGATTGTGATTTATTTCATATATTTTTACTACTAATAAAGCAACTACATCTGCGATAAGCAGTTTTTTCATATATGCTCTTTCATAATACAACACGCATCCAGCAAATACACCAATAAGACATACATTAGCATATTCAACACCTGTTGCAAAACTAGCAACTAAATAGACTATTAAAAATACTATCGTCACATACTTGAAATAATTCTCTGATTCCTTATCTTTAAGAAACATAAAGGTATTAAACAATATGCTTGCAATAACTGTAACTAATGGTACTACACCATTTATTACATTAATCCTTCCAAAACCCAATAACAGCAATATAGACAGAACAAACATAGTAGAACATACCGTTATCCCTATTGTCAAAAAAGTATTTAACTTTTTATAACGTTCACTAGCTTCATTGTACTTATAGATTTCTTTTTCCAAAATAAACTTCCTTTCTTTTAAAAAAGAAATGTCTTCTGTTTGCGATTCCCACACGCAACTAAAACTTACCCCTAAAAACTAGTCAAATAAAGCTTCAAATTCTTCTCTTCCAATTTTTTCTTTTTCAAGAAGAAGTTGCGCGCACTTTTCTAAAACTGATTCGTTTTCTTTAATCATTGTTTTAGCCTTTGCATAACAATCATCAATAATCTTCTTAACTTCGTTATCAATTGATGCTGCTACTTGTTCACTATAGCTTCGTGTATGTGCAAGGTCACGTCCTATAAATACCTCATCATCATCTCCACCGTAACAAATCAATCCGATAGATTCTGACATTCCGTATTTTGTAACCATAGCTTTCGCTGTTGAAGTTGCCTGTTTAATATCTTGAGAAGCTCCTGTTGTAATATCATCAAAAATCAATTCCTCGGCAACTCTACCGCCTAAGCCCACAATGATATCCTGTATCATTCTGCCCTTAGTATTAAACATTTCATCTTTTTCCGGCAATGGCATTGTATACCCTGCCGCACCCATTCCTGTTGGAATAATAGAAACTGTGTATACCGGACCAACGTCTGGTAGCAAATGGAAAAGAATAGCATGCCCAGCTTCATGATATGCTGTAATTTTCTTTTCTTTTTCTGTAATAACTCTGCTCTTCTTTTCAGCTCCTACGCCGACTTTGATAAATGCTCTGTTAATATCTTTCTGTCTAAGAAAGGTTCTTTCTTCTTTTGCAGCATAAATAGCTGCTTCGTTAAGTAGATTTTCCAAGTCTGCCCCTGTAAATCCAGCTGTAGTCTGAGCAATATCTGCTAAATTAACATCATCACCTAGTGGTTTATTCTTGGCATGAACTTTTAATATTTCTTCTCTACCTTTAATATCTGGTCGTCCCACGCCGACCTTTCTGTCAAAACGACCCGGTCTTAAAATAGCTGGGTCCAAAATATCTACTCTGTTAGTTGCTGCCATTACGATAATGCCTTCATTAACGCCAAATCCATCCATTTCTACCAACAACTGATTAAGAGTCTGTTCTCTTTCATCGTGGCCACCTCCCATACCAGTACCTCTGCGTCTTGCCACTGCATCAATTTCATCAATGAAAATAATACAAGGTGCATTTTTCTTTGCTTCTTCAAACAAATCTCTAACTCTTGATGCACCAACACCAACAAACATCTCTACAAAGTCTGAACCTGATATACTAAAGAATGGAACTCCTGCTTCCCCTGCTACAGCTTTAGCAATAAGTGTTTTACCTGTTCCGGGAGGTCCTACCAAAAGTACACCCTTTGGAATCCTGGCACCAACTTGTATATATTTTGCCGGTTTTTTCAAGAAATCAACAATTTCCTCTAACTCTTCTTTTTCCTCTTCTAATCCTGCCACGTCCTTAAAAGTAACCTTTTTAACGGAATCAGTTGTCATTTTCGCACGGCTTTTTCCAAAATTCATAACCTTGCTGCCGCCACCGCCACCAGCACTTTGATTGTTCATTAACGAAAACAATAAAAACACTGCAACAAATGTAATCATGCATGGCAGTAGAGTAGTTGTCAACCAACTCTCTGTCTGCACTCTGTTTATCTGTGGATCAATATTATAGTCAATAAAAATCTGCTCAATTTCATTTACATCTGTAACATATAATGTTTTTAATGTATTATCATTTAATATAACATTAACTGACCCTGTAGGAGTTTCTTTATTTGGATATATTTGAGCACTTGTAACTGAATCTGCCTCTAAATCCTTCAATAACTGTCCCCTTGTATAGTCATTGTCCCTCTGAACATTAATATTAACCATTACAGCTACCATAAGGGCAATAACCAGTAAAAGTAAATAAAAGCCCGCACCCTTAGTTCTTCTATTCATTTCAAAGCCTCCCTTCAATTTTTTCTATTATTCTATTCTTCAACAACACCAATAAATGGTAAGTTTCTATATTTCTGCTGATAATCTAGTCCATATCCCACAACAAATTCATCTGGAATATTAAACCCAACATAATCTACCTTTACATCTACAACACGTCTTTCTGGTTTATCTAAAAGTGTACATATTTTAACACTATTTGGATTTCTCTTTTTCAAAATTTCAACCAAATAGCTTAGTGTTCTACCTGAATCGATAATATCTTCAACTATTAATACATCTTTACCTTCAATACTTTCATCCAAATCCTTTACAATTTTTACAATACCACTAGATACTTTTTCATTGCCATAGCTGGATACTGACATAAAATCCATTGATACTGGAACGCTAATTCTCTTAGCCAACTCACACATAAAGAATACTCCACCCTTTAAAACACAAATAAGGTGTACATCTTTGCCTTCATAATCTTTGCTGATTTCTTCTCCAATTTCTTTAATTCTCTTATTCACATCTTCTTCAGACACTAATACTTTAATTTTATCTGCCATTTTCATTTCCTCCATTTACCTGTACTTTTAAAACACGCTTAGTACTATCTGTAACTTTATATGCTTCACTTATTCTATATCCTACAATCCAAATAATATGACTATCATCTGCCAAAAGCGTAATATTTTGTCTTTCTTCCTGAGGTATCTTATTATCCACAAAATACGCCTTTAGTTTTTTCCTTTGTCCTGCTTGATTAATTTGAATATAGTCCTTTGATTCTCTGTTTCTTAATTGCAAAACACCCTCTATTTTATCATAGTCAAACCATTTCGTATACATTTTTTCTGGAATAAGTTGATTTTTTTCCCATTTTTCAATAGTTATTGTAAAATCTAAATCGTTAAATTTATATTCTCCTGCTGCCTCTACCAGAATTTTTTTGGTTACATCATCTTCTTTTTTTGCCAACCTGATATCTTTCATTGGTTCTATACGAACTCCTTCATAAATACGTTTAGCGGCAATTCCATCTAACAGACTCATTCTTTTACCTACTTGTTTAGAAAATAAATTTAGCGTATCCTCTATATGGCATCTGCTAATATCTTTAAGTCCTTTTGCCACATATCCAATACTCATTTTTATAATCCCTTTTATAATAACCTTATTTTCACTTAAGCATTCATTGTGAATTATTATTTTATAACCATCAAGACTTACATATTTTTCATATGCTGCCTCTACCTGTTCTTCTATATATTCGTTTGCCTCATTGGCCAAATCCGCAAAAGCACTTATATTATTTATAACTTGAGGATTAATCTCTTCCCTAATTTGCGGCAGAATATTTAACCGAATCTTATTTCTCGTATAATCCGTCTCAAAGTTGGTGCAA
>CAZSTD010000011.1:23313-30533 GCA_964609645.1 uncultured Blautia sp. | reverse complement strand
TCTCCATGTGATCTTTCTAGGGTCGATGTTCAGATCATTGCCCTGGAAGATATGGTTGTCGATCATAGCTGCAAGTAAGTTGTTTGCTGCACCGATTGCATGGAAGTCACCTGTGAAATGAAGGTTGATATCTTCCATAGGAACTACCTGTGCATAACCGCCGCCTGCTGCACCGCCTTTTACACCGAATACCGGTCCGAGGGATGGCTCACGCAGAGCTACCATAACGTTTTTGCCAAGTTTCTGCATACCATCTGCAAGACCTACTGTTGTAGTAGTTTTACCTTCTCCTGCAGGAGTTGGGTTAATAGCTGTAACGAGGATTAATTTTCCGTTTTCTTTATCGCTTTCTTTTAAAAGATTGTAGTCGATCTTTGCTTTATATTTTCCGTACTGCTCCAGATATTTGTCCTCAATACCTGCTTTTTCTGCAATCTGAGTAATTGGAAGCATTTCGCATTCCTGTGCGATTTCGATGTCTGTTTTGAATCCCATAATGTTTCTCCTTTCGTCTCCGCTATTTTCAATTCCTGCTCCAGGAGTTTAAAGTTGAGGAACAGGAACCCTTAAAGGAAGTGCGTACCTATAAAAAAAGGCCAGTATCTGATTCCCCTTCAAATACTCGCCCAGACGGTCGGCTTGCACAAACCTCCGACTCCACGTGGTTTGTACTCCACTCTTTCCGTCAGTACTCGAAGGTTCCTTTAATTTATGAAACAAATATATCACTTTGAGAAAAAAATGTCAACAATTTTTTGCGTAAATGTCAAAAAAATTGAAAAAACTGGACAAAAGATATGCAAATTTAATAATAAACAGGAGCGTTAGGTGGAATCATTCTAAGAATTTCGCGTTTTAATATGATAAAGTGCGTTAAAAAATAAACAAGTAAGATAATTTGTAAAAAAGTTGATCATTGAGAGTTTTCAGATACCTATAAGGGAGTTTTTTGAGAATTTTCAAGCGATGTAAGAGCGAAAAAATTCCTTTGAATTTGTTTTTTAAGCAAGAAGCTCCGACTTCTATAAGTCGGACTAGTTCACAGATATCGTGTTCTTTAGGATAACAAGTGGAAATCCTAAGCAGACTAATTGCTGCTGAAATGCTATGGTGGATTTTACAAATAGAATGTGCGAAAAGCCCACTCCTTTAGGGGGGATGGATAGCAGTAAAGACTTCAAGAAATCACAAGGGAAGTTTATAAGGATTTCATAAAAAGTTTATGATTATATTAGTTGTCATCTCGTTAAAGTATGATAAAATATAAAAAACGTGAGTGTATGTTAAGATCTGACAGCTAAACAATAGCGAAAATGGAGAATGATAAATATGAGCAGAGCAGAATTTTTGGATATTCTGAGAAGCCAGCTTGCCGGCCAGATGCAGGAAGGCAAAGCGGCAGCACATGTGAGATATTATGAAGATTATATACAGTCGCAGGTACGAGGCGGTCGCTCGGAGGCGGAAGTCCTCAATGAGCTTGGAGACCCCCGTCTGATCGCGAAGACACTGATCGATACGGATGACGGAAGTACACAGGAAGGGTACGGGGAGTATTCATCCTGCGGAAGTGGAGTGGAGCCGCCGCCACAGACGGAGAAACGCTGGAAAAAAGTGCTGGATCTGTCCACTTGGCAGGGAAAAGCGGTCGTGATCGCCGGAGCTGCTGTGGCGATCATACTGATCCTTTTGGTGATCGGGGCTGTCCTTCCATTTTTTATCATCCTTGCAGTCATTTTATCTATTATTTCGTGGCTGAAGAAACGAAGAAATAAGTAATATAAATATACTGTGCTGCAGTTTCTGTGCAGCACAGCTCTCTTTTTTTGATTCTAAATTATTTTCATTTCAGGTTTACTTTTATATTTTAGATTCTATATTTTCCCATATTTGTAGTCTAGGTTTACTTTTAGATTTATTTTTAGTTCTATATTCTGATCGCTATTTCTATATTCAACTTTTTGATCTATCTATTGTCTTTTGTTTTTATAATTCCCAAATCCTGCCGGACGCAGGCGAAATCCCACAACTTTTTATATTTATATTTAGGAGGAGACTACAAAAAATGAAAAAAAATCGAAAACGAAAAGAACGTCTGGGCGCACTATGCCTTGCTCTGCTTTTTGCCTTGCAGGCAGTGCTGGGACTTTTACCAGCGGCAGTTGCTGAGGCTGCGGTTGATTCCATTGAGGTATGGCAGTCCGACCAGATGATCGATTACGGGCATCGTTTTAACATGAAATATCAGCCGGGGATCACGACCTATGAAACGTTTGGATGTGACAATTTGGATAAGGATGCTTTCAGCGATCATGGAAGAAGTGATCGGGAGGCAGAGACAGTACGGGTGGATGAAGATTATCAACCGAACAGTGCAGGGATCCGCTACAACAATGTGGGTAAGGATGCCGCTGGAAATATTGTGGATGTCCGCCTGACACTGGTCGGTGTGGAAAACGTAGACCGCAGATATGACATCCGCACGCCGATCACGAAGACACAGAAAGACGGTGGATTAAGTTTCGCGTGGGAAAACAATGAATCTTATCCATTGGTTGGATTTTCCAGAAACAGCATCGGCGTATTTATCTATTCTGTGGGATCTGCGAAAGTAAACTTCCAGTTTCTGAAACATGGAACAGAGGAAGCACTGCAGATCAGCGGACATGGAACGATCCAAGACATCGACGCAGCGCAGGCAGTTCAGATCCCGACGGACAGTAACTTAGAAAGGGCCTACATCCTTGCTGATAATGATTTTTTGAAGGTGAGTGGAACAACGGTCGGATCTAAGAATGAAGCGATCGAGCCGACGGATGAAAAAGGCTGGCTGAATATGCTCTATGATACTGATAATTTTAATCTTGTTTTTTCCCATCAGGAAAAGCTGGATATGTGGGATGCGAGCAGAGAAAACAGCATTAACAAAGCCGGCTCTAAAGAGAAGTGGGTACAGGGAGTGAAAAAGAAATATGTGGATGACTCCGGAAATACTTATTGTGGAACTTTTGAGGGACAGAGATTCTGCAAAGGATACGCATATTTTGATTTTACATCCTATTGCTTCGGTGGGATCGAGATGAAAAAGGCACCGGAAAAGAGAGTCGGTGCGGTAGGATGCACCTGGGAGGAAGCTGTGTTAGCTTCTGAGGAAGAGCCGTTCGTGATGAAAGAATGTGAAGAATTTCAATATATGATCCGGGCGGAGGTGACACCGAACAAGCTGAAATCTTTTGCCATTCAGGATGTTCTGGAAGACTGCCTGAAAATGGAGGATGTCTCAAAAGTTTCCATAAGCAATGATGCAGGGCAGGATGTGACAGACCAATTTCAGATCACTTTAGAAGGACAGACGGTTACCTGCAGTGCAAAAGAAGAAAGTCTGGCAGAGGAGAGTTTTACGGATAATCAGACTTATACATTTGTGCTGACGGTACACCGAAGACCAGAGACGGAGATGGAGATCTCTAAATATCTGACAGAGGATGGGTATACGATCCTGGTGCCAAACAGTGCAGTTCTGACTTATGAGCGCGTAAATGGGACAGGCGATACGATGCGATCAGAAGTTGTGTGGGTGAAGGGGATCTTTTCGCCGGAGCTGGACATTACAAAAACCGTATCAAAGTATGAATGGGCAGTTGGAGATACCGTAGATTATGAGGTTACTGTGACACAGGTGAAACCGGAAATCCAGGCTGTGAACGTGTCAGTGACAGATGAGATCCCGTCCTGTCTGCAGCTTTTGGAAGGAACATATAGTGCGGAGACCAGTGAAGGTGCAGCGGCCTGCTCGCTGAGCAGACAGGGAGAAAATGGATGGAGAGCAGAATGCCCGGTCCTTAGATATGGCGAGACGATCAAGATCCGTTTTCAGTGCCAGGCATTGGAGTGCTCAAATGGACAGGAATGGGAAAATATAGTTTCCGCGACGGCAGAGAATCTGATCGATCCAGATACAGGTGAACAGGAATATCGAAAGGATATGGCAGAGGTATGGCCGAACAGTCCGCAGCTTGCGATCGACAAAATGGCTGATAAATATGAATGGCAGGTCGGTGATGAAGTTACCTATCGGATCGTAGTGAGCAATACTGCGTCAGGAACGATCGCAAAGGACGTAACAGTATCAGATATCGGTCTTCCGCAGGGACTTGTTTTATCTAATGGAGCGCAGAGCGTGGAAATCTTAGATGCACCGGGACAGATCGATCATCCGGTGCCGGATAAAAAGACGGGACAGGCGTATGAAACACGCCAGGCAGAGACAAATCTGCAGGCGGATGGCACAGGATTTGAATTTTATTGTTCGTATCTTCCATATAGTCAGCCAGTGACGATCGTATTTCATTGTACAGCAACGGAGGAGGCCAATGGACATGAAAGCGTCAACGCTGCGACAGCGAAAGCTTCCAATGCGGCAGAAAGAGCAGATGATGCGGAAGTCTATGTAAATACAGGAGAATTTTGGATTGAGAAGAGTGCAGATCACTATGAATGGCAGGTTGGTGAACAAGTACAGTACAACGTTGTGGTAGAAAACAAAAAAGAAGGAACGATCGCCAGAAACGTTACGATCTGGGATACACAGATGCCAGCAGGTCTTGCGCTGGCTTCGCCGGAGAGTGTTTCTGTGAGCGGAATCCCGCAGACGATCGTACAGCCGGTTTCGGGGACAACAGATGTTCCAGGACAATTAGATCCGGAATTTTATTATGAGACAGCGGAGAAACCGGTGAGCTATGAATTTCTTCCGGAGGGAGCTGGATGGAGATTGAACATTTCGGATCTTCCGGCAGGCGTCCCGGTCACTGTATCCTTCCTCTGCGCAGTCACGGAGGCTGCAAACGGAATGGAAAGCATCAATGTGGCGAATGTACAGGCGCAGAATGCACCTATAGCGGAGGACGATGCAGAAGTCTATGTAAACACGGCGATCCTTTCACTGGAAAAGAGCTTCCAGAATCCATATTTAGCAGTTGGGGATGGAAGAGTGGAAAATGAATTCCGCGTTGGCGAACAGGTCAACTATCAGGTGACGGTCAACAATCTCCAGAAAGGCTCGATCGCCAGAAATCTGGTGATCAGTGACCTTTCCCTTCCGGAAGGCGTGATGCTGGATGGTGATGAGGGCGCTGTGACAGTCAGCGGCGTTCCGGCTGTGATCTTAAATCCAGTGGCAGGGACAGATGATGCGGGAAATGAGCTGAATCCTGAAAACTATAAAGAAACTGTGGAAAAGCAGGTAAATTGTCAGGTGATCCGTCAGGGAACTGGATGGATCGTAACAATCTCAGATCTGCCATATCAGACACCTGTGACTGTAAATTTCCGTTGTACAGTACAGGAAAGCGTCAACGGTATGGAGATCGTAAATACGGCGCAGGCTTATGCGGATAATGCGTCGGCGGTAAAAGACAGCAGCAAGATCTGGGTCAATTCACCTGTCTTGAAGGTGCAAAAGACAGCAGATAAGCCGTTCTACAAATATGGGGATATTATCACCTACCGCATCGAACTGACGCAGGAGCAGATGGGATGCGTGGCGCGTAATGTTACATTGCAGGATGTGATCGATACGCCGGGAGTACGGCTGCTCAAGGATTCGATCGTTTTGATGGATGAGAAAGGAAATGTGGTAGATGCAGGCGTGGACGCAAACGATGACAATAGCTTTTTGGTATCGACACAACGTGCATTGATCAAAGACAGCAGATACCAGATCTGTGATAACGATAGAGGCGGTATCTTTGAACAGGTTATGTACAATCCACTTGATATTCTGGAACAGAAAAAGATGGTTGTGGAATATCGGGCAGCGGTGATCGATGCTGGTCTTGCAGGACAGACGGTGCATAACACGGCAATTGCAAACAGTAAAGAAAACATTCCGGCATCCGGTGAGACTGAGACACAGATCCACAGTCCGATCTTAGAGATTGTAAAGGAATCCGATAAAAAAGAATATACCTCAGGAGAAACCGGATATTATAAGCTGACTGTGCGCCAGCTTCGAGAGGATGTCACAGATACGAACATTGTGATCGAGGATGCGATCCAGACACCGGGAGGAACGATCCAAAAAGATAGCATTCTTGTAAAGAAAAATGGAACCGTTTTAAAGGATGCACAGATAGAAGTGAGCGATACCGCTTTTCGGATCCTTACGGGGACAGACCTGTCTGATATGGATAAGATAGAAGTCTGCTATGAAGTGTTATTTACAGTGGAAGGTGAACAGACACAGACGGTAATCAATACAGCTTCAGCGAGAGGCGATGTTTCTCCTGAGACGTCAGCGGAGCAGGAGATTTATGTAAATATGGTGAAAGCTACACCTATGCCGCAACCAAGTGAGACACCAAAGGTAACGCCAACACCGGAGCCGACTGCTACACCTACGCCGCAGCCAAGTGAAACACCAAAGGAAACTCCTACACCAGAGCCGACTGCAACGCCTACACAGACCGAAGCTCCCAAGGCAACACCGGTACCGACCCAGACTCCGGCGGCTTCCTGCCCGAAACTGACACAGGCACCAACGAAAACGCCGACACCGATCTACAGCAGTGGAAACAATGGAAGCTCCGGAAGCAGCGGCGGTTATGGAAGCAGCTCGGGAGGATATTCTTCTGGTTATGGAACTTACCAGAGTGGTTCTGTTGCGGGAAGTTCCAAGACAGGAGATACCAGACCGTTTCGGACAATGGCATTGCTTGGCGGTATTGGAGTGGTGCTGATGGCAGGTGGGGTTCTTTGGTACAGACGTTTGTCCAAAGGAAACAAAGGGAAATGAGCAAGCGGAAAACACTGGCTGTGAGTATGATCGTGGCAGCCATGGGACTTTTGGTCTACTGCGGAAGTTTTTATCTAAAAAGCTATGAGCAGAACCGTGCGGCAAAGGAAAGCTATGAGGCTTTAGCTTTCCTTGCACAGGCATCGGAAGGAGAGTCAGAAAATGCTGCGGATCAGGAAGATGAGATGGTTACGGATCCGAAAGATGAGAACGATACGGTTTCGAAAGATACAGCGGATCGTTCGGATAAAGAACAGGAGAAAACGAACTATGCAGATACGATCAGGGAATCCTTTGGGATTTCCTGGGAAACTCTAAGAGCGATCAATCCACAGATAACTGCCTGGATCACTATTCCTGGAGCGGACATTTCTTATCCGGTCGTGCAGGGAAGTGATGATGAATTTTATCTTCAGCATAATTT
>CAZSTD010000011.1:0-23213 GCA_964609645.1 uncultured Blautia sp. | reverse complement strand
TCGCAGCCCATGGTCACGCTGATCACCTGCAATTCCAGACTGGACCGAGACATCCGCATGGCAGTCCATGCAACCTGTTATCGTTCTTTAGAGTATGAGAACTAAAAAACGGATGTGAACTTGTCTGCACAGGACAGGAAATGAGAATGCTTTGGTCAAGTTTCTGAGAGGTATGAGCGGAAAAATTTCAGAAAGAGATGTAAAATATGATGAAAAACCTTCTGATATTTTGTATAATTTATGCATAAAAAACAACTTGTTCGTATGTGCGTACAAGTTGTATCCTAGATACAGGAGGGGAAAAAGACATGACAGATAGTGGAAAGCCTAAATATTTCTCGCTGATGGAGCAGCTCAAAAATGATATTGTTTCAGGAGTGATCCGCCCAGGAGAAAAGCTCCCTTCAGAAAATGAACTCTCACAGAAGTATTCCCTGAGCAGGCATACGGTGCGAAAAGCCTTGGGGATCCTTGTGCAGGAGGGATATGTGGAAGCATTTCACGGAAAAGGGACATACTGTTCTGAGAATATGCGACACATGAAACAGTCAAAAAATATCGCAGTCGTGACCACTTACATTTCTGATTACATATTTCCAAGGCTGATACAGGGAATGGACAACATTCTCTCAGAGAGCGGATACAGCATCATCGTAAAAAATACCGGAAACAGCAGACAAAAAGAGGCAAGATGTCTGGAGGAATTGCTGAAAAAGGATATCGATGGACTGATCATTGAGCCGAGTAAGAGTGAGATGATCTGCAGGCACCGCAGCCTCTATCAGAATCTGGATAAATTTCAGATCCCGTATGTGTTTATCCAGGGAATCTATTCAGAGATGAGAGATAAACCGCACATCCTTATGGATGACACCAAAGGCGGATATCTGGTGACGAAGTATCTGTTGGATCTGGGACATAAGAGGATCGTCGGCGTATTTAAGGCGGACGATATGCAGGGTCTGAAACGCCATAAAGGTTACGTGAAAGCTCTGCAGGAAGCAGGGATCGCTTATGACCCGGATAATGTAGTCTGGTTCCACACGGAAGACCGGAAAGTCAAGCCGGCTCTGATGGTGAAAGAAATGATGCAGAACAAAAAACTGCCGGATGGGATCGTGTGTTATAACGATCAGATCGCAGTGCAGGTGATGGAAGAACTGGAAAAGCTGGGACTTCGGATCCCGGAGGACATCTCGATCACAGGTTATGACAATTCTCTGTATGCACAGAGAGGAACTGGGATCACGACCATCGCACATCCACAGGAAAAACTGGGAGAGATGGCAGCAGAGCTGATCTTAGAGAAGATCAATGGCATTCCGGAGACGGAGAGCAAGGTTGAGAGACTGATCCAGCCGGAGCTTATCATCAGAGGCTCATGCAGAAAGATCACAGACGAAAAAAAGTAACAACGAAATTAGTAAAAGAAACATAAAATATGAAAAATAAAAAATCCAGGGAGGAATTTTATCATGAAGACAGGAAGAAATTATAAGTTCTGGTTTTGCACAGGTTCACAGGATCTTTACGGAGATGAGTGTTTAAGAAAAGTTGCAGAGCACTCCAGGATCATCGTAGAAGAATTAAATAAAAGCGGAGTTCTGCCTTTTGAACTTGTATGGAAACCAACACTGATCACAAACGAACTGATCCGTAAAACTTTCAACGAAGCAAACGCTGATGAAGATTGCGCTGGTGTGATCACATGGATGCATACTTTCTCACCTGCAAAATCATGGATCCTTGGACTGAAAGAATACAGAAAACCACTTTGCCATCTGCATACACAGTTCAACGAAGAAATCCCTTATGACAGCATTGACATGGATTTCATGAACGAAAACCAGTCCGCACACGGCGGCCGTGAGTATGGTCATATCGTTTCCAGAATGGGAATCGAGAGAAAAGTTATCGTTGGACACTGGGCTGACAAAAACGTACAGGAAAGACTTGCTTCCTGGATGCGTACAGCGATCGGTATCATGGAAAGCAGCCATATCCGTGTATGCCGTGTAGCAGATAACATGAGAAACGTAGCTGTTACAGAAGGTGACAAAGTAGAAGCACAGATCAAATTTGGCTGGGAAGTAGATGCTTATCCGGTAAATGAGATCGCTGACTATGTAAAAGACATCGCAAAAGGTGATGTAGATGCTTTAGTAGAAGAATATTACAACAAATACGATATCATCTTAGAAGGCAGAGATCCAGAAGAATTCAAACGCCACGTAGCAGTTCAGGCTCAGATCGAACTTGGATTTGAGAAATTCCTGGAAGAAAAGAACTATCAGGCAATCGTTACACACTTTGGTGATCTCGGCGCATTACAGCAGCTTCCGGGACTTGCGATCCAGAGACTTATGGAAAAAGGCTATGGATTCGGCGCAGAGGGTGACTGGAAAACAGCAGCAATGGTACGCCTGATGAAGATCATGACTGCTGGCATCAAAGACGCAAAAGGAACTTCCATGATGGAAGACTATACATACAACCTGGTACCGGGAAAAGAAGGTATCCTTCAGTCTCATATGATGGAAGTTTGCCCATCTGTTGCAGACGGTAAGATCGGTATCAAAGTTTGCCCGCTTTCTATGGGTAACAGAGAAGATCCGGCAAGACTTGTATTTACAAGCAAAGAAGGACACGGTGTTGCAACATCCCTGATCGATCTGGGAGATCGTTTCCGTCTGATCATCAACGATGTAGACTGTAAGAAGGTAGAAAAACCAATGCCGAAACTTCCAGTAGGAAGCGCATTCTGGACACCACAGCCAAACCTTGCAACAGGCACAGAAGCATGGATCCTTGCAGGCGGAGCTCATCATACAGCATTCTCCTATGACCTGACAGCAGAGCAGATGGGAGACTGGGCAGCAGCAATGGGAATCGAAGCTGTTTACATTGATAAAGATACAACTATCCGCAACTTCAAGAACGAATTAAGATGGAATGAACTTGCATTCAGAAAATAATAAAATATCATAAGAGAGATATCATTGTGATAGGAGGAATCGAAAATGGGAGCAGCAGAAGCAAAAGCAGCGATCCTTGCAAATAAAACAGCACTTGGTATTGAGTTTGGTTCTACCAGGATCAAAGCCGTGCTTGTAGATGATAAAAACCAGCCGATCGCTTCTGGCGGTCATGAGTGGGAAAACCGCTATGAAAACGGTGTTTGGACATACAGCCTGGAGGATATCTGGGGCGGTATCCAGGACTGTTATCAGGATATGGTTAAAGATGTAAAAGCAAAATATGACATTGAGTTAGAGTCTGTAGGTGCATTTGGTGTCAGTGCTATGATGCACGGATATATGCCTTTCAACAAGGAAGGGGAGCTTTTAGTTCCTTTCCGTACATGGAGAAATAACATTACAGGTGAAGCAAGCGAGAAGCTGATGGAATTATTCAACTATAATATCCCTCAGAGATGGAGTATCGCACATCTGTATCAGGCAATCTTAAATGGCGAAGAACACGTAAAAGACATTGATTACATCGCAACTCTGGAAGCATATGTGCACTGGAAACTGACAGGCAAACGCGTTCTGGGTATCGGTGATGCTGCCGGTATGTTCCCGATCGATACGGCAAAAGCAGATTACAATCAGGAGATGGTTGATAAATTTGACGAGCTGGTAGCTCCTTATGGATTCTCATGGAAACTGCGTGATATCATGCCGAAGGCATTGGTCGCAGGTAAGGATGCAGGCGTTCTGACTGAGGAAGGCGCAAAACTTCTGGATGTGACAGGTAAGCTGAAAGCTGGCATCCCGATGTGCCCTCCGGAAGGTGATGCGGGAACGGGAATGGTTGCGACGAACAGTGTCGCAGTCCGCACAGGTAATGTTTCAGCCGGAACTTCCGTATTTGCAATGATCGTTCTGGAAAATGAACTTTCCAGACCATATAAAGAGATTGATATGGTTACCACTCCATCCGGACATCTGGTAGCTATGGCTCATTCCAACAACTGTACTTCCGACTTAAATGCATGGGTTCACGTATTTAAGGAATTTGCAGAAGCAATGGGTATGGAAGTAGACATGAACAAGCTGTTTGGGACTCTCTACAACAAGGCATTAGAGGGAGACGCTGACTGCGGCGGACTTTTATCTTACTGCTATTTCTCAGGAGAGCATATGACAGGATTTGAGGAAGGACGACCATTGTTTGTCCGCTCCTCTGAGAGCAAATTTAATCTTGCAAACTTTATGAGGACCAATCTCTACACCTGCCTGGGTGCTATGAGAGTGGGACTGAACCTTCTGTTTGAGAAAGAGAATGTGAAGGTTGACCGTCTCCTTGGACACGGTGGTCTCTTTAAGACCGAAGGCGTAGGCCAGCAGATCCTTGCAGACGCAGTGAACGCACCGGTATCTGTTATGTCTACAGCAGGTGAAGGCGGAGCATGGGGAATCGCGCTCTTAGCTTCCTATCTGGTAAACAAGGAAGAAGGCGAGACTCTCGAAGCATTCCTTGACAATAAGGTATTTGCAGGTCAGGAAAGCACTACACTGGAACCGAAAGAGGAAGGCGTTGCAGGATTTAATGCATTCATGGAAAGATACATGAAAGGTCTGATGATCGAGAAGGCAGCAGTGGAATCTAAGATCTGGTAAGCGCTAAGCGACGGAAAATGCGGCACAGATAAAACGAAACACAGATAAAATGAAATTATAAGATCGAATAAGAGATCAGAAATACGATCAAATATAAGATAAGTAAAGCCACAGGCGGGAAAGATGATTTCCTGTCCTGTGACTTTTTTTGTACAGAAAACTTTGTTATAATGGTTGGCAGAATATGCAGGAGGCAATCACGATGAGAAAATATGTGGCATTATTCCTGATAAATCTGTTGATCTTGCTGGCGATCGATGGACATTACAAAAATCCGCAGGAAAGCCCGCAGGCGCTGGCATATCGATTTACTTTTATATGTCCGCAGACGTGGGATGATGTGGCGGCAGGAATGGAAAAAGCAGATGAGGAGCTGGGTACTAACACAAAATATGTGGGTTTTAAAAATCTGAATGAAGATAAACAGGCGGAGGCGATCCGCAGTGCGATCTATTCAGCGGCAGACGGGATCATAACTGTGGGGAACAATAATTCCAAGGTGATCGCAGGCGCAGTGGAGGAAGCTAAGGAAGCTGGGATCCCTGTGATCTTATTGGATTCTGATCTGGAAAATACAGACAGAGACGGTTACATAGGAATGAATCATCTGGAAGCCGGGAAACTGGCGGGGGAGGATATGGTCCGGATCGTGGAGGGAAGAACACATCTGGGACTTATTGTCTCCGATACCGACGATGTAGGCCAGAGGCAGAGAATGGAAGGGTTTCTTTCTGTCATCAACCAGAATAAAGACATGATCGTGGAGGAGACCTTGGAAAGCCGGGGAGACCGCATGAGGATACGCAAATATGTATCTAAGATGCTGAGGAACAACAAACGGATCAATGCGATCTTCTGTGCAGATACGACATCTGCGGATATGCTTGGAGATATTTTGCGGGAGGAAGGGTATTCCGAAAAAAATATGAAGGTTGTATGTTTCGGAATGTCAGAGCAGATCTATGGGTATCTTCAGGATGGCATCTACAGGTTTTCTGTCATGGATGATGCGACAGAGATGGGATATCAGGCAGTGAAAACTTTAAAAGAAGCGATCAATGGAAAAGTTGGTCAAGAGTATGTGGTATACACAGATATTGAAAATGCAGATAAAGATTTTGATTTCCTGTCATGGAAGGCAAAATGGGAAAACTGGGAAGGAAGCTGGATGATATCATGAAAAAAGCAAAAACGATACGATCACGGTTGCTCGGATTTCTGGTAGATACCGTAGCAGTTTCCATGATGCTCGTGATCACGATCTTGGGAGTATACTATCATATACAGACGGAGTATGAGCACAGTACAGAGCAGATGTTGCTACTGAATTCTTTTTATAATAATCTTGAGGATATTAATAGAGATGTATACACTTACACCTTAGAGGGAGACGAGGATGTCTATAATAAGATCGCACAGGGCTGCTCGGAAAATCAAGGCATATTGAAAAAGCTTACAAAGATCAATGCGGGACAGATGTTTTACAGAAATATCAGAGATGTGGAGCAGATGTTTTTTCTGTATATACAGAGGATCCAAAAGATTTATGACCACAGCTATCTATGTGAGGAAATGACTTTGGGAAGCAAAGCTGTGATCAATAAATATTACAGCAAGACGCAGCAGGTCTACAAAACATTGGAGTCACAATTTCAGGCTCTGTACTCAGAACTTCTTGAATCGATCGATTACCGCAAAGATCAGGCGGCAAAAAGAAATTTCTGGTTTTTGACAGATATCGTGTTGGCGATCCTGTTTGTGTTTATCCGTGAGGGAAAAGCGACTTATGCACTCAGCAATAGCGTGATCCGACCGATCCAGGATCTGACAGAAAATGCAAGGCAGTTTGGAAAGATAGACATGAGTCAGATTGAAAATGTAAATCTGGAACCAAATGCGGAAGAAGAAATGCGGATGTTGATACAGGTGTACAATTCCATGATACGAAGGATCCAGACACAGATACGCACCATACAGGAAAATGCAAGTGCGCAGGAAAAACTCAAAGATAAGGAACTGGAAAATCTGAAGATTCGAAATATGCTAAAGACCAGCGAATTGAAAGCACTGCAGATGCAGATCAATCCCCATTTTTTGTTTAATACGCTCAATATGATCTCCCAGACTGCATATATGGAGGGAGCAGAGCAGACGATCCCCCTTCTCGATAGTACGGCAAAACTGCTTCGCTATACTTTGGATCATACGGATAAATCCGTGACACTTTCTAAGGAGATTGAGGTTCTTGGACATTATGTGGAGCTACAGGAATATCGCTTTGGTGAGAGGATCCGATTTGAATTTGATCTGGATGAAAGCTTTCACCACATACTTGTTCCAAGTCTGATCTTACAGCCACTTGTCGAAAATGCGGTATCGCATGGCGTTGGCATGAAAGTGAGGGATGCGGTCATCACGATCCGGACGAAATATGAACCGCAGCAGCAAACAGGGATCATCGAGATCGAAGATAACGGTATTGGGATCGATGAAGAACGGCTGGAGGAAGTTCGTCAGGATATGAGAAAAAACCAGGAGCCAGGAAAAATCGGGCTGAGTAATATTTATATGAGACTTCATATTTTCTATGAGGACAAAGCGAAAATGCAGATCTACAGTACAAGAGAGTGTGGAACGAAGGTGCGCATTTGCCTTCCTGTTTCCCAACGTGTAAAAGAAAACCATAGTAACGATAATTGGATGCAAGAAGAAAGAAGAGGAGTGGTTGAAGATGTGCAGGATCATAATTGCAGATGATGAGGTGATAGAATGCCGGGCGCTGGAGATGATGATACGAAATGATTTTCCAGAAGCAGAAATTTTGCCCTATGTGCAAAATGGGATCGACTTGGTCGCAAGTGTGGAAAAAAATCATCCAGATATTGCGATCGTGGATATCAATATGCCGGGTTTGAGCGGTTTGGATGCGCTGGAGATCATTCGTACCCGCAACAGGAGCATGAAGGTGATCATCAGTTCCGCATACAGTGAATTTCAGTTTGCTCAAAAAGCGATCAATCTGGGTGCATCTGATTATATACTAAAGCCATTGAACCGAACGGTCTTCTGCGAAACTCTGAGGAAAGTGATACAGCAGGTATCAGCAGAATCTGAAAAGAGAGATGAGGAAAATAAGACCAAGGTGCAGATCGAGGAGATCACAGGAATGGTCGGAAGTGAATTTTTGTCCTCTTTGATGCTCGGGGAGCCGGATGAGAAAAGTTTTCTCATGATGCAGAAGGCGATGGAACATGATTATGAGGGATGCATTCTGGTCTGCCTGAGAAACTTTGAGCTGGACCTTTGTGTGATGAAAAAGAAGATCCGTGCATTAAAAGAAAAGATACAGGATGAGATCAGCCAGTTTGGGTATTGTGTGGGAAAGACCTACAAGGATGAGATCTGCTTTCTGCTCACACCTGGAAGGAGTATCGCGGAGGAAGAAAAATATAAGTGGATGGAAGATACGGCAGCTATGATCCTTCGCTGCGGCGAAAAGGACGGTTACGAAAAGCTATATCTGGGAGTCAGTACATGGCAGGAAGATCCCTATGAAATGCTCACTGGATTGGCGGAGTGCAGGATCGCAGCCAGAAGCCAGAAAAGGCCGGGAATCCGACTATACCATGCAGAAAAGAAGAAAAAAGAATCCAGAGAGAGTATAGAGCTAGTGGAAGATTTGATCCGATATATGCGATCCGGACAGACGTACAAGGCAAAGGAAGCAGTCAGAAAAAGCTTTGATACTACTATTTATGAAGAGTGGGAATTAAACTCCGTTATGATCGCCAGTATGGGAGCTGTTTTTAGGATAGAGCAGATGCTGGTGGACAAGTTAAATCCAGCTCAGCATTACAGCAGGGACAGGCAGATCCCATGGAGTCAGGCCGAGGCGTGCAGGAGTAAACAGGAGATCTGTGAGTGGTTCTGTGAATGCCTGGAACAATTATCTGTAAAAAATACGCAGGAAAATAAAAAAAGTCGTGACTATATCGAAAAGACTATCCTGTATATGGAGAAAAATTACATGGAAGATATTTCGCTGGATCAGACGGCAGAGGCATCCGGGATCAGCAGTTTTTATCTGAGCCGCTTGCTCAAGCAGGAGCTGAACCAGACTTTTGTGGGGATCCTCACACAGATCCGCATGACAAATGCACTTCGTATGCTGTGGGAAAAAAAGTACACAGTGAAGGAGATCGCTCTGCAGTCAGGGTATCGAAATATCACCTATTTTTACAAAGTGTTTAAGAAATATACAGGAATGAGCATCGGTGAGATACAAGAATATATGGAGTGAAAAGATAGATATGCCTGCAATATAGGAAAAGGCAGACATAAAAAGATAGAGCAGATATGAGAACCGGATATCGGAAACAAAAATAGGTGCTATGACAAGAAATGACAAAATAGCAATTTTTTATATAGCAATTGACAAAATATTGCCGGGAAGAACAAATTTGTTAAATTGGAAGAAGGGGCTGTTCATGCTAAACTGACAATAACAAGTGGGGACGGAGTTTGGTGTCGAAAGACATTGAGTTCGGTATCTGACGAAGATTAGGAGGACGGAAATGAACAGAAATCGAAAAATGTTAAAAAAAGCTGTAGTGGCGACGTTAACAGCTAGTATGCTTCTTTCAACGGGTGGAGCTGTCACATTTGCAGGACCGGCTACTACAAATGAACAGTCAGACCGTGAGACCAAAAACGCACAGCTTTCCATGAGAGCGGCTACGCAGGGTATGGTACTTCTGGAAAACAATAACGATGTGCTTCCGATCGCAGTGGACGGAAATGTTGCGCTGTATGGCGGTGGAGCAGTCAAGACCGTAAAGGGCGGAACTGGATCTGGTGACGTAAATCAGAGATATACTGTTTCTGTATGGGAAGGTCTGAAAAACGCAGGCTATAACATCACATCTTCTGATTGGCTCAACAGCTACTCAGAAGCCTATAGCAAAGGGGAAGCGGAATTTGAAGGTGGATTCTGGGATGTATTCTCTATGCCAGATCCTGAGCTTACCGATGAAGAAGTGGCAGCAGGACAGGCAGATGGAACGGACACTGCGATCTATGTCATTTCCAGAAATTCCGGTGAAGGTGCAGACCGTACAGCCACAGAAGGCGACTATTATCTGACAGAAGCAGAGAAAGCAAACCTGACGAAGATCGGTGCTGCATATGACAAGGTGATCGTTATCTTAAACGTAGGTGGTGTCATTGACACAAACTTCTTCCATGAGATCGAAGGCTTGGATGCGATGCTTTTGATGTCACAGGCAGGTATGGAAGGCGGAACCGCACTTGTGAAAGTGCTTAACGGTGAAGTAACACCTTCCGGTAAACTGACTGACACTTGGCCGGCAGCTTATTCTGATTATCCGACAGCTGAGAAATTCGGTGCAAATGACGGAGATGTGGATCAGGAAGATTATACAGATGGAATCTATGTAGGATATCGCTATTTTGATACTTTTGGCGTTACACCAGCATACGAGTTTGGATATGGAAAATCTTATACAACCTTTGACATTGCAGTGGATTCTGTAACTGCAGATGCAGATAAGGTTACTGTGACCGCAAAGGTCACAAACACAGGGGATACATATTCCGGTAAAGAAGTTGTGGAAGTCTACTTCTCTGCACCGGCAGGTGACCTGGAAAAACCATATCAGGAACTTGCAGCATACGCAAAAACAGATGACCTCGCTCCGGGAGAGAGCCAGACTCTGACGATCAGCTACAATACAACAGAGATGTCTTCCTATTCTGAGGAAAAAGCAGCTTATATCATGGAAGCTGGCGATTATGTAGTTCGTGTTGGAAACAGCTCCAGAAATACAAAGGCGGCAGCAGTGATCTCACTGGATGAGACTGCGGTGACACAGCAGCTCAGCACTCAGATGGCAGCAGACAAAGAAATCACAGAGCTTTCAAACAAAGATGCAACTCCTTATACTTATGATGGAGAAGCAGATGAGATCGCAGCAGCAACCGTGATCTCTCTGGCAGCAGCGGATATCCCGACTGTGGACGGCGCATCTGCATATGATGACGAGACTGTGACTGCCTATGTATCTGATACAACGGAAAAAGAATATCTGGCAGAGAATCTTGGATATACACCGACAAGCCAGTATCATGGTGAATATAAAGAGGAAGTACAGAACTTAGAAGGCGATTTCAGTCAGAATACCTTAAAGGATGTCTATGACGGAACGATCACGATGGAAGAGTTTGTATCTGGTCTTACGGTGTCTGAGATGGCAGATATCGTGATCGGCGGAAATAAACTTCCAAGTGCTTCCGGACAGTCAGCAGGAGCAGCTTCTGCAAACGTGGAAAGTGTAAGTGACGGAACTATGATCGGTGCACAGGCAAACTCTGTACAGGGAGCTGCTGGTGAGACCGCAGGTATCTATATCGAATCTAAGAAGATCCCGAATATCGTTCTGGCAGACGGACCGGCAGGTCTTCGTATCACACAGGAATACGAAGGTGAAGATGGACAGGAGTATTATCAGTTCTGTACTGCATGGCCGATTGGAACTCTGCTTGCACAGACATGGGATACAGAAGTTGTAAGAGAAGTGGGAACTGCATTTGGAGAAGAATTGAAAGAATACGGTGTGACCGTTCTTCTTGCTCCTGGTATGAACATCCACAGAAATGCACTTTGCGGACGTAACTTTGAATATTATTCAGAGGATCCGTATATCACAGGTACGATCGCGATCGCAGAGACACAGGGCGTACAGTCCAATCCTGGAGTTGGCGTGTGCATCAAGCATTATGCAGCAAACAATCAGGAAGACAACAGAAGTGCTGTAAACAATACGATCAGTGAACGTGCACTCAGAGAAATTTATCTGAAAGGCTTCGAGATGGCAGTGAAAGGTGCTCAGCCGATGAGTATCATGACTTCCTATAACCTTAACAATAGTGTTCCGGCAGCCGACGATTATGATCTTATCACAGACTTAGCCCGCGGAGAATGGGGCTTTGACGGTATGGTCATGACAGACTGGGGCGGCGGACAGTCCACACCTTCCATCTCCATGCATGCAGGAAATGACCTGATCATGCCGGGAAGCTCTGTAGAAGATATTACGATCCGTGGATTCTCAGATGAAGAACCAGTATTTGGAGAGGATGATGTTTATCCAGAAGTAACAGTAGGAGAAAGCTGGGGCGGAATGAGAGCAACTACACAGTGGGGTGAATTTGTTCTGGACGCATCCGGTGAGACTGTGATCGAAAAGACTGTAGATACAGCTGTATATGAAGAAGCAGTGCGCGACAGCGTTAACGCGGACGGCGAGCAGGAATCTGTAAAAGTTTCTGATCTGATCAGTCAGCTCGGAGATGCAGCGACTGTGACAGACAATGGCGATGGAACAACTACGATCGCTTATAAAGGATACTATGAGCCGAACAATATCACACTGGGAGATCTTCAGAAGAGTACGATCAATATCCTGAATCTGGTAATGCAGTCCAATCAGTTCGCAGATATGTTTGACGATGTAGAATCTCAGCCTTACACAGAGGCACATTCTGACAATCTGGTTACCTATTTCATGAACGAAAAAGGTGATGTTCAGTAAGAAATACGATCAAACAAATATAAGATAAGTAAAGCCACAGGCGGGAAAGAGGATTTCCTGTCCTGTGGCTTTTTTGATGTCATCCGATATTTTGACTTAATGGGAATAAGATCATGGAAGCTGGCTCTGGTGGAACTTGCGGTACTGCTTTGGCGAATGGCCGACTTTCTTCACGAACATATTGATAAGGCTGCTGCTTGACGAATATCCCACTTCCAGCGCGATCTCCTCGATGGTCTTTTGGGTACGGATCAGCATGATCTTCGCCTGCTCTAAGCGCGTGTTGGTCACATACTCGATAGGGGAAAAGCCGGTCTCCTCTTTAAAGCAATGCGCGTAATAATAAGGACTTAAATTTGCGATCTCTGCAAGCTTAGCTAAGGTGAGCGGTTCGGCATAATTGTCTCGTATATAATGAATGCTTTCCTCGACCGGAGTTTCGGCGTTGGCCTGCGGGATGGAGGGGCGCAGCAGATATTCAAAGATATGATAGATGCGCATCGAGCTTTGAAACATGGTCTCGATCCCGCCGCGCTGATAGAAATCTACCATATTGTAGAGCTGCCGCCCGATCAGGATATTGCTTTCCTCCTGGATCAGAGGACCTTTGAGATCCAGTATGTGTCTGCAGATATCGTGCGCGTTAGAGCCGTCAAAGTGCATATAGAGAAATTCCAGCCCATTGCGTGCGTGATAATAGTGTGGCTCAGAGCAATCCAGCAATACGACATCTCCTTTGTGTGCCTCAAAACTCAGACCGCGGTATTCGATGTGAAATTCTCCTTCGCGGACAAAGACGACCAGAAGCGGTGGATAGCTCTCGCGTTTCATAAAATAGTTTTCGGTGCAGTAATAGTGGCCGCACCAGGTAGGATAAAAATAGAGCTGTCTGGCGAGGTCAGACGGGGTAAAAGAAAAACAGACAGACTGAGGGAGGATTCCGGGATCGACACTTTTCATGATTTTTATATTCCTTTCTATTACGTTGTAATTATGGTTACGGACTGCTTTCACAAGTAAGTTTATAGTTTTTTGCTGGTGGAGTAAAGATGATCATTTGGTACTAAGTACAGTGGTCTTTGGTCCTTGAAATGTACAGCATATCGTAGTTGCGTGTGATTACTGCGTGTAAAAGCAAGAATGATGAACTTTTAGACAAGCTGGAACATTTACTTTTCTCAATATGTATTCTATAATACAGATACAGTAAAGGAAATAAATAAAAACAACAAAAAAATAAGTTTTAAATTGTGCAGTTTGCACATGAAAGAGCGCGTTCTGATAAAAAAACAAATTTAACCAAAAATATCAAAAAAACAAGAAAAAGAAATTATTGGAAAGAAATTAAAGGAAGAAAAGGAGATCAAAATTATGCATATCGGAGAAAGAAAAATCGAAAGACCTTTACGTTGGGGCATGGTAGGCGGCGGCCGTACAAGTAATGTAGGATACAAACATCGTCTTGGAGCACTCAGAGACAACACAGCATTCCAGATGGTATGCGGAGCTTTTGACCTGGATTATGACAGAGCTGTTGATTTCGGTAAAAACCTCGGAGTAGACACAAGCAGAATTTACCCGGACTACAAGACTATGTTCGAGGAAGAAGCAAAAAGAGAAGATGGTGTAGAAGTTGTAGATATCGCAACACCAAACTTCCAGCACTATGAAGTTGCTAAGGCAGCTCTGGAAGCAGGACTTCATGTGATCTGTGAAAAACCATTATTCTTCGAAGTAGAGCAGGGTCTTGAGATCCAGAAACTGGCAGAAGAAAAAGGCAAACTGGTTTGCGTTACATACGGATTTTCCGGTTCCCAGTTACTCCTTCAGATGCGTCATATGGTAAAAGAAGGAATGCTCGGAAAGATCAACATGGTAGATCTGAAATATACACATGGATATGGATGTGATCCAGAAGGTGATGTGAAATCTGAAGGCCAGAAATGGCGTGTAGACCCAAGCAAGGTTGGTAAATCTTTCGTTCTGGGTGACCTTTCCACACATACCTTCTATGAGTCACAGCTTGCAACAAACGATATGAAATTAAAACAGGTATTATGCGACAGACAGGCTTTCGTAGGTTCCCGTTATCCTCTGGAAGACAACGCTTATGTACTGATGCGCTATGAAAACGGAGCAGTTGGAAGAATGTGGTGCTCCTGTGTAGATGCTGGTACACCGGAAACACAGGTGATCCGTATCGTAGGTTCCAAAGCATCTGTAGAATGGCATGATGCACAGCCAAACCACTTAATGTATCAGGAACAGGGCAAACCGGCACAGCTTATGATCCGCGGCAACGATTACCTTTGCGACGAATGCAACGCAGATGAAAGTCTTGGAGCAACACACGTAGAAGGATTGAGCGAATCCTGGGCAAATATCTATCTGAAATTTGCAGTAGCGATCGATGCAAAGAACCGTGGAGATGAAGAAACTCTGAAAAATCTTGTTTATCCAGATCTGGAACATGGAATCGACGGAATCCGTTGGATCAGCGCATGTGCAAAATCCGCAGACGAAGGCGGCGTATGGGTAGATTTTGAATAAATAAGATATAAGCGGTCCATGTAGTCCTCTGGAAAGATTAGGATGATGTGGACCGCAAAGTGATAAAGCAAGATCAGAAAATGTAAGTGTGTCAAACAAGATCAAATGGCAAGAACATAGAGGTAAGATCAGAGGAGGAAACGAAGATGCAGTTAGCAATTTGTACAGATGTATTTGCAGATTTATCTTATACAGAGATGTTAGACAAAGTAAAATCACTCGGTATTGATGCCGTAGAAATGACAGCAGGCGGATGGGGAGCAAGAAAGCACTGCAATACAGCAGAGCTTCTGGCAGATCCGAAAAAACTGGAAGAATTTAAAAATGAGCTGGACAAACGCGGAATGCGTATCAGCGCACTCAACACATCCTGCAACCCACTTTGGCCATCCAAAACAGGTGAGGAATATAAAAAGTCTATGTATGACTGTGCAGTCCTTGCAGGGAAACTTGGAGTTAAGAAGATCGTTGCGATGGCAGGGCTTCCGGCAGGAAATGAGACAGACACCACACCAAACTGGATCACATCTACAGTATCATGGCCGGATTTCATGGCTCCAGCATATGAGTATCAGTGGAAAGTTACGATCGAATTCTGGAAGGAATTTGCAGCACATTGCAAATCCTGCGGTGTAGAGCAGATCGCGATCGAGGAGTTCCCTGGAACTATGGTTTGGTCAGCAGAGACCATGCTGAAATTAAGAAATGCTACAGATCCTATGATCGGAATCAATCTGGACCCATCTCACATGATGATCCTTGGTGCAGACCCGATCGCAGCAGCAAGAGCACTCAAAGGATGTATCTTCCATGTACATGGCAAAGACGCACGTATTGAGAGAGGACTTGCAGATGTGAACGGAATCTTAGAGCCGAAGCCAGTGACAGAATCTGCAGACAGAGTTTGGAACTATGTGGCAGTTGGCTGTGGACAGGACCTCAAATGGTGGAAAGAATTCTTCTCTGTTCTTAGCATGATGGGATATCACGGAGATGTTTCTCTGGAGATGGAAGACCTTACCATGTCCGTAGAAGCAGGCGTAGCAACCTCTATCGACGCATTAAATCAGACGATCAGTAAATAAAAACAGTGCAGCGATGCAAGGCAGAGCAAGCGATGTGCTGAGAAAGGAGTAAAAAAATGAAAATAGCATTTGATGTCGATGTGCTGGCAAAACAGATGGACATTAACCGGATGGTGCACCAGGTGGCAGACTGGGGATATAAATATATTGAACAATCTCCACATCCAAGGATCAATCCTTTTTACAAACATCCGCTCTTTTCAAAAGAATGCGAGCAGGAGTACAGACAGGCGCTTCGGGAGACCGGCGTTGAGATCTCATCCTTTATTGTTGTATACCGCTGGTCAGGCCCGACAGAAGAACAGAGAAAGATGGCGGTGGCAAATTGGAAACGTATGATAGAGATCGCTGTGGATATGGGCGTTCCGGTCATCAATACAGAATTATCCGGAGATCCGAACCAGCAGGAGATCTGCAATGGAATGTGGTTCCGCTCTATGGAAGAACTGCTGCCGATCATTGAGAGAGAAGGACTGCGTGTGGAGATCCAGTCCCATCCTTATGATTTCTGTGAATTAAACAATGAGACCTGTGACATGGTAAAATCTTTCCGCTCTAAAAATCTGGGGTATGTATATTCTTCCCCGCATGGATTTTTCTATGACGAAGGAAAAGGAGATGTGCGCTCTATGCTGCGCTATGCAGGAGATGAGCTGACACATGTATTATTTGCGGATACCTTTAACCAGACTCTGGATTGCAGATACATAGCAAACCCACCGTGGCTGAATGCAAAAGGAAGATCGGACGTGACCATTCATCAGCACCTTGCGATGGGCGAAGGAGATGTGGATTTTGACGGAATTTTCGAGACATTAAGAGAGATGGATTTTGCAAATAAACAATTAAAAGAGAACGCACCGAAGGTCGGCGGAGATAACATCGCGTGCGTATCAATGTTTGGATTCCCGGAAAAGATGGATAGACAGGCACCGGAGGCAAGAGAGCGCATCGAGAGGGAACTCCTGAAATAAAATAAGGGAGAAAACTACCTATGAAAGAAGATGGAAGAATTAAATGGAGTACCAGGTTTGCATATGGATGCGGGGATACGGCATGTAACGTTGTGTTCGGAATGATCAGTACCCTGCTGACGCTGTTTTACACAGACTATGTGGGGATCAACGCAGCTACGATCGGTATGGTCATGCTGCTCTCCCGAATGTTTGATGGTGTATCCGATGCGATCATGGGAATTATCGTAGAACGTACAAACTCCAAATGGGGCAAATCCAGACCGTGGATCTTGTGGATGTGTGTACCATTTGCAGTTTCAGCAGTGCTGTTGTTTGCAGTTCCGCACAGCAGTCAGATGGTTCAGGCGGTCTATATTTTTGTAACCTATAACTTTGTAAATACAGTTTGCTACACTGCGATAAACTTACCGTACAGCAGTCTTTCTGCGATGATGACAAGATCATCTTCTGAGCGTGATATGCTCAGTGTAGTGCGTATGGGATTATCTCCATTTGGAAGGATCCTTGCGGTAACCTGTACGATGCCGGTCGTAAAAATATTTGGAAATGATCAGGCTGCATGGATCAAAACAATGGCGATCTGGGCATCGATCGCATTGGTACTGCTGCTAATCTGTTTCTGGAAATGCGAAGAAAAGGTTGTGATCGAGGCAAAAGAAAAACAGGAGAAAGTTCCGCTTGGAAAATCCTTAAAAGCACTTGTGACCAATCAGTATTTCTGGGCAGTTGTTATTCTTTGGACGATGCAGAATGGCATCTATTGTGTGACAGGAACGATCCTGCCATACTACTGCAAATATATTTTCAACAATGATACCTGGATGTACAGTGCTCTGTATCTGACAGAAACCTTGATCATTGTGGGCGCGACTTTCTTAAGCCCGATGCTGTTAAAGAAATTCGGAAAGAGAAATATGTCTCTGGCAGGTGCCTGTCTGGCGCTTGTTGGACAGCTTATCTTCTGTTTGAATCCGACAAATTTCGGATTTATGGTATTTAGCTGCGTGATCCGTGGCCTCGGTCTTGCGCCGCTGAACTCTATCGTATTTGGATTTTTGGGTGATGTTGTAGAATTTGGACAGTGGAAGACACATATCAGACAGGAAAGCTTGATCTTCGCGGGAAGCTCCGTAGGAATGAAAGTAGGAGCAGGACTTACCTCCGCGATCATCACCGGCCTGTTATCCTATGCGGGATATGTCAGCTCCACTGCAGGAAGTATCCAGCAGCCGGACAGCGCGATCCAGATGATCATCAATGTATATCGTTTCGCACCGCTTGTAGTGTGGGTATCTGTGATCATCACATTGAGCTTGTATAAATTAGATAAAATGTATCCTGCGATCATGAAAGAACTTGAAGAAAGAGAAGCAAAGGGTATGCTCTAAGAAGTTCCCGATGTTCTCGCTTAAAGTCTGAGTAAAAGACTTTGGGCGAGAGCGTTGAGGGGCTTTTTTGTATAGGGTTGTTTTGGCAATACTTCTCGGATTTTTAACAATTTTATATTTGTGTTAATAAAGATAGGATATGGAGGACGTTTCTTGAGGTCGGATCAATATGTGTAACGCATTAGAGGAATTGAGACAAGAAGGTATAAAAAAATTCAGATTAATAAAAGCCTGAAACTTGCATAAAAGCAAAAATGAAAGCCCCGACAGGGGAGCTGACGGGACTTTCAAGGGGAGTATAAATAATTAAATAAGGGGTTTATGTAAAAAAAATTTTTGAAGGGTAAATTCTTTTTACACCTAAGATTATAATATAGCTTGGTGAAAAAAGCAACATATTTTGCTGAATATTACTTTGTGTTTTTGGAATAATAGTTACTGTCCATTTCTGTGTATAGCAACAAAACGGCAGGTCTGGATGAAACCAGCAAAAGACCTAAAAGCGCCAAACAAAGGCGATCTTTTGGGAAAAATGCGTCAGGAGGAAAAGACAATGGCAAAAAACTATGAATATGAAAGCAAAAACACAAAGAACTATGCGGGAAATTCCAGCAAGAACAGCTCTAAAAGTGAGATGAACCGCGCTGAGAATGCAAGAAACAGCAAAACGACAGATTGCAGAGATAAAGCCAAAAATAAAACAAATGATAAAACTTCTCAATCTTACAATTCTGAGGAAACATCCAGATATTGATCATGGTGATCGAAAAGGCTTGTCGGCTGTAAGTGGCAAGTTATGATCTGACAGGATCTGGGACAAAAAGCTCCGGTATACGCCGGGGCTTTTTTGGTCATCTGAAATTTTTGTATTTGAACTTTTGCCTTTCAATTTTTTCACTAAAATACCTGGATTTGGACCTTTTTACACTGGTATCATATAATAATAAAAAAAGGAGTCTGTTATGTTTCCAGTGGAAACGATTTCGGCAAAAATGTTAGATCATTATGTGGACCGCAGGGACACAGCGATCATAGATCTGCGCGACAGAGAGGAATTTGCCCATAGTCATGTGAAAGGGGCTTTGAACATACCGTACAGCGAGATTGACGAGAACACACAATTTCCTCAGGGAAAAACACTGGTGCTGTACTGTGACAGAGGCGGAGCAAGTCTCCTTCTCGCGCGTCAGCTTGCCAGACAAGGCTACCGAACAAAGTCCGTGATAGGCGGTTTTGAAGCATATCGGGGAAGAAATCTTGTAATTTCCTCTTACTCATGATAATGTAAAGTGTGAGAGCTTAAAATGCTGCTCTATCTATTTTAACAGGAATTTACAGGGCTTTTTCATTACTTTTCCAAAGGTGTGTCTGAGGAAAAAGAAAATGAATTTTGTCCGGGATAAAAGAAAGGATCTTAGCTATGAAATATATGTTTGCGTCAGATGTCCATGGATCTGCTTACTATTGCAGAAAAATGTTAAACGCTTATAAAGAAGAAAAGGCAGAGCGCCTGGTACTGCTGGGCGATCTGCTTTATCACGGCCCGAGAAATGACCTTCCGAAGGAATACGCGCCTAAAGAAGTGATCCCTATGCTCAATGATATGAGAAATGAGATCTACGCGGTGCGAGGCAACTGCGAGGCTGAGGTTGACCAGATGGTCCTGCAGTTCCCGGTTATGGCGGACTACTGTATCCTCAATCTGGATGGAAGAACCTTCTATGCGACACACGGACATGTCTATAATGAAGATCATCTGCCGCCGCTTCAGGAGGGAGACATTTTGATCCACGGACATACTCATGTGCTCAGAGCAGAGAAAAAGGAAGGATATACGATCTTAAATCCGGGCTCTGTCTCTATCCCGAAAGAGGGAAATCCACCTACCTATGCGATCTTTGAGGACGGTGTTTTTTCTATCAAAGATTTTGAAGGAAATGTGGTTAAGAAGATAGAGCTTTGATCCTGTGACGAGGATGACAGAGCCTTGTCCATGGTTGGATAAGAGCCATGAGCTGCACAGAGAAAGAAGCAGACAAAAGCAACAAATAAGTAAAGAAACAAGTAAATAGAGCAAAGAACAAAAAAGAACATACGAAAACACAAGAACAGCAGAAAAAACTGAGAGGAAAATGAATGGAAAAATTTGAATTGATCGCACCTTGTCATTTTGGCATGGAGGCAGTGCTGAAGCGAGAGATCCTGGATCTGGGATACGAGATCAGCAAAGTAGAAGATGGAAAAGTGACATTTCAGGCAGATGCACAGGGAATCGCAGATGCGAACGTATTTTTGCGCTCCACAGAGAGGATCCTTCTGAAAGTAGCGGAAGTGAAGGCAACGACCTTTGACGAGCTTTTTGAGAAGACCAAAGCTCTGCCATGGGAAAACTATATTCCGAGAGATGGTAAATTCTGGGTGGCAAAAGCCAACTCTATCAAAAGTAAACTGTACAGCCCTTCGGACATCCAGTCTATCATGAAAAAGGCCATTGTAGAGCGTTTAAAGGGCGTGTATAGCGTTTCCTGGTTTGAGGAGGACGGGGCAAGCTTTCCGATCCGAGTGTCCTTTATGAAGGATGTGGCAACGATCGGGATCGACACCTCAGGGATCTCCCTGCACAAAAGAGGCTACCGTAAGATGACTGTGAAAGCGCCGATCACGGAGACACTGGCTTCTGCGCTGATCATGCTCACTCCGTGGAATAAGGATAGGATCTTAGTCGATCCATTCTGTGGAAGTGGAACTTTCCCGATCGAGGCAGCGATGATGGCAGCAGATATCGCGCCGGGTATGAACCGTTCTTTCCTTGCGGAGGACTGGAAACACCTGGTTCCGCGAAAATGCTGGTATAACGCAGTTGAGGAGGCGCAGGACAGAGTAAATCTGAATATTGAGACAGATATCCAGGGATTTGACATTGATCCAGAGGCTCTCAAAGCAGCCAGAGCTAATGCAAAGATGGCAGGTGTGGACAAACTGATCCACTTCCAGCAAAGACCTGTGAAAGAACTTCGTCATCCGAAGCCGTACGGATTTATCATCACAAATCCTCCGTACGGAGAGCGTCTGGAGGAAAAGGAAAACCTGACTCAGCTCTACAGAGAGATCGGGCAGAGCTATGAGAGATTGGATAAATGGTCCATGTATCTGATCACTTCCTATGACAAAGCGGAGAATGATATTGGAAGAAAGGCGGATAAAAACCGCAAGATCTACAATGGAATGCTGAAAACTTATTATTATCAGTTCTTAGGACCGCGTCCGCCGAAGAAAAATAAGAGCGAAGATTGATGCCAATACTTTGCTATAAAAATAGAAACAGAGGATGGAGATTGTGAAAAAAATTATTTTTGCTACAGGAAATAAAGATAAATTAAAAGAGATCCGAGAGATCCTTGCAGATATGGACGTGGAGGTCATTTCCATGAAAGAGGCAGGGATCACAGCACAGATCGTGGAAGACGGCACTACATTTGAAGAAAATGCAGTGATCAAGGCGAAAACGATCTGTGAAATGACAGGAGAGATCACTCTGGCGGATGACTCCGGGCTGGAGATCGACTATCTGAATAAGGAACCAGGTATCTATTCTGCCAGATATATGGGAGAAGATACTTCCTATCGTATCAAAAATGCAAATCTGATCGAGCGTTTGAATGGCGTGCCGGATGAGAAACGTACGGCAAGGTTCGTATGTGCGGTTGCAGCGGCTTTTCCGAGCGGAGAGGTAAAAACTGTACGTGGAGTCATGGAAGGTCGTATTGGGTACGAGGAGAGCGGAGAAAACGGATTTGGATATGATCCGATCTTTTATCTGCCGGAGTATGGATGCAGTTCCGCAGAACTGTCTATGGAAGAAAAAAATAAGATCAGCCACAGAGGAAAAGCTCTGCGCGCAATAAAGGAAGAATTAAATTAATGAAAGTATTGATCGTCAGCGACACACATGGAAAAGATGAAAATCTGGAAAGAGTAGTTTACCAGGAAGCGCCGTTTGATTATTTGATCCACTGCGGGGATGTGGAGGGCAGGGAGTTTTTTATCGAAGCCCTGGCGGAATGCCCAAGCTGTATTGTGAGTGGAAACAATGACTTTTTCTCCGATCTGCCAAGACAGGAGGAAGTTGACCTGGAAGGAAGAAAGATTTTGGTCACACATGGACACTACTACGGTGTCTCCATGGGAATCTCAGGAGTGGTGGATGCTGCGAAGGCAAGAGGATGTGAGGTGGCCTTTTATGGCCACACGCATCTGCCGATGGTGGAAGAGGAGGAAGGGATCCTTGTCGTGAACCCTGGAAGTCTTACTTTCCCAAGGCAGCGCGGACGCAGACCAAGCTATGCAGTGATGGAATTGGAAGAGGGAAAAACACCGCAGGTGGAGATCCGATATCTGTAAGCTGACTGGTGGAAGTATATTTCACCAGTGACTTGCAATAAAAATTGTATTTTTTTGAGAACAAAATGTATTTTGGGACTAAAAAATGAGTCCGAAGAAAAGATTTTTTAATTGTAGAAAAAGAATATTTTTTTAGAAAAAGTTTTAAAATCCACTCAAAAAAGGTGTTTTCTGAAGAAAAAAACAAGATTTTTCCGAGGGACGAAAAACCTCGGAAAGCCTTGATTTTACTGGGTTTTTCGGGATTTTGAAATTTGAAAAAATGGATTTTTGAAAAAAAATAAAAAAAAATTTAAAAAAAGTGTTGACATTTGGGTTGCCTTAACATATAATATGTCTTGCGTCGGACAACGAAGCACAAACAAATAAAACAAAAACAAAACAAAAAAGAAACAGCGGGGTGTGGCTCAGTTTGGCTAGAGCGCCTGGTTTGGGACCAGGAGGCCGCAGGTTCGAATCCTGTCACCCCGACTGCTGTAACAACATCATTACCGTTTCAGCGAAATGCGGGTGTAGTTCAATGGTAGACCACTAGCCTTCCAAGCTAGATACGTGGGTTCGATTCCCATCACCCGCT
>CAZSTD010000010.1:19932-30804 GCA_964609645.1 uncultured Blautia sp. | reverse complement strand
GCTTTGCATATTTGCCATATTTAATACCAATAATGCAAGAGGAACGAATGTGATCAATGCCACGTCATTTGTGATAAGCATACTGCTGACAAAACACAAAAAAATAAGAACGAACGCGATCCCTCGCTCTGAATGGATTTTTTTCAGCAAGCCTTCTCCAATCCGCTGGAAAACTCCCAATTCCTTCATCCCGGCCATTACTACCATCAAGGCAAACAGCAGCATAAGTGTATGCGTATCCACATATCCTGCATACTGTGCATCTGGCACAACAAGAAAGCAGGAAACAACTGCCAAGATAAAAGAGATGGAAAGTACCGCCTCTTTTTTTAAAAATTTTTTTAATTCTGAAAACACAATTTTTTCTCTCCTTCTATATGATCAAATGGGATTATAGCGCAATACCATGGGAATTGCAACGGACGCATCAACATTACGGGAGTTGCAGAACAAATGTTTGTATCCATATGTACAAGCCTATCTTTTCATGATATAATATTTCTTATCTTTAGACAGCTATCTGTCCATTATTTAAGTAAGTATTCATTTAGCTACTATTGTTTATTATGTTCGTGTCAGTGCTTTTTGTTCATCTGCACGATCAATAAAAAATAAGAGGTGATCTTTATATGCAAGACGAGAAAAGCATTTTCAAACTTCACTCGGAGTATCAGCCCACAGGCGATCAGCCACAGGCGATCGAACAGCTTGTAAAAGGCTTTAAAGAAGGAAACCAGTTCGAAACTTTACTGGGCGTTACCGGATCTGGTAAGACTTTTACCATGGCAAATGTGATCTCCCAATTAAATAAACCAACTTTGATCCTGGCTCACAATAAAACTCTAGCTGCGCAGCTTTATGGGGAAATGAAGGAATTTTTCCCAGAGAACGCTGTGGAATATTTTGTATCCTATTATGATTATTATCAGCCGGAAGCCTATGTCCCATCTTCTGATACCTATATCGCCAAGGATTCTGCTGTAAACGATGAGATAGATAAGCTCCGTCTTTCCGCCACAGCCGCTATGTCCGAAAGAAAAGATGTGATCATCGTTTCCTCCGTATCGTGCATTTACGGACTGGGCTCTCCAAAGGAGTTTCAGGATATGATGATCTCCCTTCGTCCCGGAATGACCAAAGACCGAGATGATGTGATCCATGAACTGATCAACATTCAATACACCCGGAATGAAATGGATTTTCACCGAAGCACCTTCCGCGTTCGCGGGGATACCTTGGAAATCTATCCTGCCAACTATACAGATGCTGCGATCCGTGTGGAATTTTTCGGAGATGAGATCGACCGCATCAGTGAAATAGATGTTCTGACTGGACATGTGAAGTGCCAGCTGGCTCATATCAGCATCTTTCCTGCATCTCATTATGTTGTGCCAATGGAACAGATCCAGAAAGCAGCCTCGGCGATCGAAGAAGAATTGAGAGAACGCGTTGACTATTTCAAAAGCGAAGATAAACTTTTGGAAGCTCAGCGAATCTCTGAGCGAACGAACTTTGACATCGAAATGATGAAAGAAACCGGATTTTGTTCCGGGATTGAAAACTATTCCAGACATTTGTCCGGTCTGAAACCCGGAGAGCCTCCTTATACTTTGATGGACTATTTCGGAGATGATTTTCTTCTTATTATAGATGAATCTCATATGACAGTTCCTCAGGTAGGCGCAATGTACGCTGGTGACCAGAATCGAAAGCAGACGCTGGTGGATTATGGATTTCGTCTGCCTTCAGCCAAAGACAACCGTCCATTAAGCTTTGGAGAATTTGAATCTAAATTAGATCAGGTTCTGTTTGTCTCTGCCACTCCGGGAAATTATGAATATGAACATGAGCTGCTCCGCGCAGAACAGATCATCCGTCCAACCGGATTGTTAGATCCAAAGGTGGAAGTGCGTCCGATCGAGGGACAGATCGATGACCTGATCTCAGAGGTAAACAAAGAAATACAGCTTAAGCACAAAGTTTTGATCACGACTCTCACCAAGCGGATGGCGGAGGATCTGACAGAGTATATGAAGGATGTCGGCATCCGGGTAAAATATCTGCATTCCGACATCGATACACTCGAGCGAGCACAGATCATTCGTGATATGCGTCTGGACGTTTTTGACGTTCTCGTGGGAATCAACCTTCTTCGAGAAGGGCTGGACATTCCGGAGATCACCTTGGTCGCTATCCTGGACGCGGACAAAGAGGGATTTCTCCGCTCTGAGACCTCTTTGATCCAGACGATCGGCCGTGCAGCCCGAAACAGCGAAGGCCATGTCCTGATGTATGCAGATGTGATCACAGATTCCATGCGAAAGGCGATCGAGGAGACCGAAAGACGACGCACACTACAGGAAGCATACAATAAAAAGCACAATATCACACCGACCACGATCAAAAAAGCGGTCCGCGATCTGATCACTGTCTCCAAAGCAGTAGCGGAGACAGAAGCTAAACTTGCAAAAGATCCAGAATCCATGAGCCGCAAGGAACTTACCAAGCTGATCGCACAGGTAGAAAAACAGATGCGCCAGGCTGCCGCTGACCTGAACTTCGAGCAGGCTGTACAGCTTCGTGATCAGATGCTTCTATTAAAAAAGAATCTGGAAGATCTGTAAGACATTTTACCTGAACATATTTTTATCTCAAACTTTTGGGGTCTGGCCGTTACTTTTATAAATTTATTTTAGTATCTGTCTGGGCAGAGCACAATACAGGTTCATCTGTCCAAAGCCCAAAAATGCCTGTTTTTCAATGTTTTGTCGGTACTTTTTGCGGATTTTTTTCTGCGATTGTAAGTTTTTCATAAAAAAGTTTGTTAAAAATATGATTTTTCTGGATTATTTGGACATTAAGTGCTATAATAAGAATGTGTGAATTGTATACTATGAATGAGGGACGGTCATTTTGCGTAAAATCTCTGTGTACGCATCGGAGAAAGGATTGTGGATACGGCCATATACAATGCTTTCCCATCAGATCACAGATGATCAGGCGCACTGCGAAGATGCATCATTGAACAGTTGGGGGGTGCCTTGCAGAATTCGTTTTTACTCAGGAATAGGAAAACAATAAAATAAACGATTTACAAATCAAATCATAAGGAAGGTGAGCAATTGGAAAACTATACTAAGTATAAGTTAAAAAACGCAGACGAACTAACCTCCTTACTGGCCGATAAGGATAATCTGTTTGTCATCGCCTGCAACAAGTGCTTCAAAGAATTTGAGACCCTTGACGAGCCAGATTGCGACGAATTTTTAGAATTTGCTGCCAAAGCGGGTAAGACCATCACAGGCAGCACAAAGGTTGATTTTTTATGTAACAAAAATCATACCGAAAAACAGTTCCCGGCAAATATCCCGGAAGGAACTGAAAATGTGATCGTTATCTCCTGTGGTCTCGGAATTCAGACCGTTGCTGGTATATCAGGAAAGCCTACATATGCAGCCAGCAATTCCTTAAACTACACAGGACATCACGGTATGGCTCTGACCAAAAAGAGCTGTGATGCATGTGCTCAGTGTTACCTGAACGTCACAGGTGGTATCTGCCCAATCGTTGACTGCTCCAAGAGCCTTGTAAATGGCCAGTGCGGCGGTGCGAAGAACGGAAAATGTGAAGTAGATCCAAACAAAGACTGTGCATGGGAAAAGATTTATCAGAAACTTGCTGCTCAGGGACGTCTGGAAGAATTCTTAAATCAGCCGATCCAGTTAAGAGATTACTCTAAAGTAAACTTCAAAGCAGTGAACGACTATGTAAAATCTATCCGCGAAGAAAGATTCGAAGGCTACTATGGTGGTATCCATCCGTCAGAGCGCAAACACGCTACTGAACATCTTGCACTTGTAAGATTCCCGGAACCAGATACTGTAGCAATCCCTCTGTCAATGCACGCAGGTGCTCCTGCTAATCCGATCGTAGGAACTGGTGATTATGTCAAAGTAGGACAGATGATCGCTGAACCTGGCGGATTTATCAGTGCACCGGTACACTCCAGTGTAAGTGGTACTGTTATCTCTGTTGAGAACCGCAAACACGCTACAAGAGGAGAATGCCCGGCTATCGTTATCAAATCTGATGGCAAGAACGTTCTCCATGAATCCGTAAAACCAAACAAACCTCTTGAAGAACTGACACCAGAAGAGATCGTTGCAATCGTTAAGAACGCTGGTATCGTAGGTATGGGTGGTGCTGGATTCCCAACATCTGTAAAATTAACTCCTCCGAAACCGATCGATACAATCCTTCTCAATGGATGCGAATGTGAGCCTCTGCTGACAGCAGACCACAGAGTACTCCTTGAGTTTGCAGACGATGTTGTATTTGGTCTGAAAGCAATGATCAAAACAGTAAACGCTGAAAAAGGTATCATCGTTATCGAAGATAACAAAGCAGATGCTATTGAACTGTTACAGTCTAAAGTTGCTGACATCGACAATATCGAAGTTGTTGTTGCTAAGACAAAATACCCACAGGGTGCTGAGAAGATGCTGATCAAACGCGTTATGAAACGTCAGGTTCCGAGCGGCGGACTTCCGGCAGATGTAGGATGTGTTGTTGGTAACATCAGTACAACAAAAGCTATCGCAGATGCGATCAAGAAAGGTATGCCGTTGATCGAACGTGTTGTTACCGTAACTGGTGAAAAACTCCAGAAACCGGGCAACTACATCGTTAAGATCGGTACAAACACCAAAGATCTCATCAACTACTGCGGCGGCGTAACAGATGAAGATGTCATGTTCAAAGCAGGCGGACCTATGATGGGATTCGTGATCAAGGATACAAACGTTCCGATCATGAAAGGTTCCAACGGTATCATCGCTATTGAACCAGATCAGACAGAAGCAGTTGCCTGCATCAAATGTGGACGTTGTGTGGATGTCTGTCCGATGGAACTTACTCCACTGTATTTCGCAAAACTTGCGGATGCTGAAGATTGGCAGGGCATGAAAGATAAGAAAGTCATGGATTGTCTCGAATGTAGATGCTGTGAATATATCTGTTCCTCCAAAATTCCACTTGTATCAAAAATCAAAGCTGGAAAAGCGGCAGTAAGGGGGATGAAGTAAAATATGTTAATTACCCAGTTAAAATCTAAGGAAACGCTGGCATCACTGGTTGAGGGAAAAAAAGTTTTCCTTATTAACTGCCATGGATGCAAAGAAGTCCATTTCCCAGAAGCTGAAGCTGCAGAATTCCAGAATGAACTGGCTGCAAGCGGAAATGTGACCGGAAAGATTACAACCGATTATATCTGTAATCCAGAAAATATGAAGCTGCGCCTTGCAAAACACCAGGATGCGATCGAAGCTGCTGATGTAGTTCTCGTATTCTCCTGCGGTGTTGGTGTACAGACGATCGCTGAGTATCTTGGAAATAAAAAAGTATGTGCAGCCTGCGATACTTTCCCGTTACCGGGATTCCAGGGTGTTACACCACTTGAATACGACTGCAAACAGTGTGGAGAATGCTACCTCAACTTAACAGGCGGCATCTGCCCGATCACTGCCTGCTCTAAGAGTCTTGTCAACGGACAGTGCGGCGGCTCTAAAAACGGAAAATGCGAAGTGGACAGCAATATGGAATGCGGTTGGGAACGCATTTACAGACGTCTCGCTCAGATCGGACGTCTCGATGTATTGAAGTGTCCTGTACAGGTACGTAATTACGCAACCGATGATGAAGTTAAATAGGATTTAAGGAATTATCCTAAAAATTTTAAATGATTGGAGCAATGTATAATGAAAATTACTGAGTTATTTGAACGTGGTGAATTTGTAGTTTCAGCAGAGGTTGGACCGCCAAAAGGAATTCACATTGAAGGATTATTAGAAGAAGCAAAAACATATTTAAGCGGAATTACCGCTGTAAATGTAACAGATAACCAGTCCTCTGTTATGCGTCTTGGTTCACTTGCAACCTGTAAAGCTCTGAAAGACGAAGGACTTACACCAATCTTCCAGCTGACATGCCGTGACAGAAACCGTATCGCACTGCAGTCAGATCTGTTAAGCGCAGCGATGCTCGGTATCGACAACATCCTCTGCCTGACAGGTGACCATACAAAGATGGGTGATCATCCACAGGCTAAACCTGTATTTGATCTCGATTCTGTATCCTTACTCCACACTGTAAAACAGTTAGAGTCTGGTGTAGACCTTGGTGGAAACGAACTGATCGGTGAAGCACCAAAATTCGCAAAAGGTGCAGTTGTATCTCCTTGCAGCGATTCCGTTGATGCACAGCTTGCAAAAATGGAACGTAAAGTAATGGCAGGTGCTGATTACTTCCAGACACAGGCAGTTTATGAGCCAGAAAAATTCATCAAATTCATGGAAAAAGCAAAACAGTTCGGCAAACCAGTTCAGCTCGGTATCGTAATCCCGAAATCTGCTGGTATGGCTAAATTCATGAACAAGAACGTTGCTGGTATCCATGTACCGGATGACATGATCGAAGAACTCGCAAGAGACAAAGAGAAAACAAAAGCTGGTATCACAGGTGTAGAAATTGCTGCACGTATCATCAAAGAATGTAAACCATATTGCCAGGGTGTACATATCATGGCTTTAGGATGGGAATCCAAAGTTCCGGATCTCTTAAAATTAGCTGAAATCTAATCGTCTTCCTTATGCGATGATTAAAAGAAAAGAGCCTGACCGATCTTTCGGTCCAGGCTCTTTTCTGATCAATCGATATTCACTGCCTTTATCGCCTCCTGAAGCTGATTATCTTCCTCATGGGTGATCTCGTCTCTATCTTTATTCAAAAGATTCGCATCCATGGATATCTCCATATCCGGCTTAATTCCAATCTCATGGATGTTATTCCCTTTCGGCGTATAATAATTCGCGATCGTAAGCTTCACTGCACTTCCATCTGACAACTGTCTGATCGACTGCACCACACCCTTGCCATAGGTTGTCATTCCCACGATCGTACCAATCCCATAGTCTTGTACTGCCCCCGCAAAGATTTCCGATGCACTTGCACTATTTTCATTCACCAGCACAGCCAATGGCATCTGAAGTTCGTGCTCACCATCGCAGGATTCCTCTGTCCTGTTTCCATCTTTATCTTCCGTGTATACGATCAGCCCTTCCGGCAAAATTTCCCGCAGGATCTCACACACCGAATCCAAAAGCCCTCCCGGATTATCTCTCAGATCCACGATCAGGCGCTCCATCCCCTGCTCCTGAAGCTGCGCAAACGCATCTCGGTACTGCTCACAGGTCACTCCCTTAAACTCTGTAATGCGGATATATCCGATCTTTTGATCTAGCATTTCATGAAAAACGGAAGGAAGCTCCACATCCGTGATATCTACCGTGATCTGCATCGCTTCATCCACATCTTCTCTGTGGATCGTAAGCACCGTATGATCCTGCTCTGAATTGCGGATCATATCTGCCACATCCGCAATCTCCATCTGTGTGATATCCTCCCCATCAATGGCACTGATCACGTCGCCTTCCTCCAGCCCCGCTGCTTCCCCAGGGCCTCCCTCATAGCATTCTGCGATCTTCACACCGCCTTCTTTGTTTTTCTCCATCAAGATACCGATCCCCACATAGCTGCCCTGACTGGAAGAACTTTCTGATTCATATTCTTCTGCTGTATAATATCGGGAATAAGGGTCATCCAGTCCATAAAGCAATCCTGTATAAAGCCCTTCCTTTAATTTCTCCTCATCTTTCTCTCCCAGGTAATACGTATCGATCATCTGCTCTAAATATGCCACTTTACCCGTAGACGAACGATCGAGCACACTATCCTTTCCTGCATACCAAAAGCCTGCCATACCCGCAGATACGACACAGCCAGTCGCCAATGCGCCAGCCAACGCACCCTTCCAAAATTGTTTATCTTTCATAACCTCTTTCTCCTTTCGCCAAGCAGTTCAAACCTAAGAAAAGCCGCCGGTTCTCTCCGACAGCTTCTCTTGGATCAGGGGCATTACACCCTCAAATGTTTTCTAGTTGTAAAGAAACTTCCGATCAATCCGATCCCAATCCCCAATCCAAGGCTGATAGGAAGCAAGGTCTGATAGATTTGAAGCACCGGAATAAAATCTACCACTCCGGTAAGCACATTAAATTTCGTCAAAATATAGGATACCGCTGCATTGTAGCCAAAATACAGCCCGACCAGCGGGATGGCAGCTCCGATCACACCAAGCACGATCCCCTCGAGCACAAACGGAGCTCTTACAAATGCATCTGTCGCACCGATGTACTTCATGATCCCAATCTCATCCTTGCGCACAGAGATACCCACGGATATCGTATTGCTGATCAGAAAGATTGAGATGATCAAAAGCAGTACAATGATCGCGATCGACACGTAGGAAACCAACTTATTGATATTTCCCAGTGTTTTCGCCGCTTCTTCTGACTGATTTACCAATCGCACGTGTTCCAGTCCTTCGATATAGGAAACCAATTCCGTCTGCTTTGTGATGTCATTCATATAGACACTGTAATTTGCCTGGTTTGCAAGCGGGTTATCGTCCTTGAATCCATCAGCTGCATCGGATCCCTGGAAATAGAGATCTTTAAATTCTTCCCAGGCTTCGTCCGCAGAAGTAAACTCGATCTTCTCCACCTCCGGACGAGCCTTGATGTTCTCACCGACCGCTTTTATCTGCTTATTCGTCGTTCCTTCCTCGAAGAATACCGTGATCGGCACTTCCTGCTCCACTTTGTGCGCAATGTTATTTACATTGTTCACAATGGAAAAGAAGATACCAAACAGAAAGATACAAGCTGCCATGGTAATGATGGATGCCAGTGAAAACATCCAGTTTCTTTTTATATTCTTGATACCCTGTTTCAGGGTATACCAGATGGTACTAGGCCTCATGATATTCTCCTTCTTTCTCGTCGCTCACGATGTTTCCCTCGTGCATAGTCACTACACGCTTACGCATCGCATTTACGATTTCTTTATTATGTGTTACGACCACCACAGTCGTTCCCCTGTCATTGATCTGCTCGAGCAGTCTCATGATCTCCTCAGAGGTCTTCGGGTCTAAGTTTCCTGTCGGCTCATCCGCCAGAAGGATGTCTGGTCTGTTGACCAGGGCTCTGGCCAGCGCGACTCTTTGCTGTTCACCGCCGGAAAGCTCAGCCGGGAAAGACTTATACTTACCTGCAAGCCCAACTTCTTGCAGCACTTCCGGAACACGCTTGCGGATCACTCTGGTTGGACGATTGACAACACGCTGTGCAAATGCCACATTCTCATATACATCCCGGTCTTTTAACAGACGGAAATCCTGAAATACAACTCCCAGTTTTCTGCGGTATTTCGCCACACGTCTATGTCTCATCTTCTCCAATCGCTCACCGCTCACTACGATCTGGCCGGATGTGGAATCGAGTTCCTTCATCAGAAGTTTGATCAGTGTCGTTTTACCGGAACCGCTGTTTCCTACGATAAAGACAAACTCGCCTTTCTCGATGTGTAAGTTCACATGATTCACAGCCGGAAGGCCAGGACCATAAGATTTACTTACATCAGTAAGATCTATCATAAAACATTTCCTCCAATTTTTTGCATTTTGTAACATTATTGTAATAGATGCAGGATATGAATGCAAGAGCGTTTTGCAATTTTCATATAATTTTCAATTTTTATAAAAAAGACCTCTCCGCGTATTTTTTATAAAGCAGAACCGATATTTCCTGTGGAACAAAAAATGCCTGCCACATGTCCAGCCGCAAAAGCAGCTGACACATGGCAGACAAATTCATTTTCTCTACCTTCAAATGGAAATGTATTCTCTTAGAAAATCCCCCCGGATCAATACTCTAATGTTTCCATATATTTCATATAACGGACTACCATAAGCGCGATCTTAAAGGTGATCGCATCCTCGAACACACGAAGATCCAGTCCTGTGCTCTTCTGCAGTTTATCCAGACGGTACACCAGAGTGTTCCTGTGGATATAAAGCTGTCTGGATGTCTCAGATACATTCAGACTGTTCTCGAAGAATTTGTCAATGGTAACCAAGGTTTCTTCATCAAAATCATCCGGTGATTTACCGCCAAAGATCTCCTTGATAAACATCTTACACAGCGGAATCGGAAGCTGGTAGATCAAACGTCCGATACCCAGAGAACTGTATGCAATGACTTCTCTGTCACCAAAGAAGATCTTACCTACATCGAGAGCCATGCGCGCTTCTTTGTAAGAGCGGGACACCTCCTTCAATTCATGTACGATCGTTCCATACGCCATATGTGTCTTCTCGTCATTGCCAATTCCGAGCGTATCGAGGATCGTATGTGCAAGCTGATCCATCTCCGGATAGCTCTCGCCCTCATCCAGCTCTTTTACAATGATAATGCTCTTCTCATCCACAGCAGTGATAAAGTCCTTGCTCTTTCCGCCAAAAAGACTTTTCACACTTTCCATAGAACTGTGATCCTTTTCCTGTGGCATCTCAAGGATCATAACTACACGGCGCACATCCGCATCAATATGCAGCTTCTTCGCGCGGTTATAGATATCCACAAGGAGCAGGTTATCAAGCAGCAAGTTTTTGATAAAGCTGTCTTTATCAAAGCGTTCTTTATAAGCTATGATCAGATTCTGAATCTGAAAAGCAGCAAGCTTACCCACCATATACGTATCTTCATCATCGCCGTGAGCAACCAGAATGTACTCTAACTGATAGTCATCACAGACTTTGAAATACTGAAAGCCTTTTACAAGCTGGCTGTCCGCCTGTGACTCTACAAAAGCCTGTACATCTGCTGTCGCGATGGAAAAGTCTGCAAATGTGCTTGCAAGCACTTTGCCCTCTGTGTCAATCACACAAAATTCTGTTCTTGAAATTTCTTTTAAACC
>CAZSTD010000010.1:0-19922 GCA_964609645.1 uncultured Blautia sp. | reverse complement strand
TGAAGCACCTGATTCGATATCATCCAAATTCAATCCCTTCTCATCTATAGTATTTGTTATTCCGTTTTAACCATAAAAACTAATACTTATCTCTTATTTTAATACATATTTACCAAAAATGAAAGAGGAAATACAAAAAAACTTACAATTTTTTACACCTATTTTTGTGAGTGTTCACAGATATCTCCAAAAAAGCGCCAAACACTGCTGACTATTTTTTTTCGATAAATCCTTCCCCGTGAACCTCCCTTGCGTCCGTCACGATCACGAATGCATTCGGGTCGATCTCATCAACTTTTTCTTTGAGCATCACGATCTCTTTCTTATTTACCACACAAAAAAGCATCAGCTTTTCATTGCCGGAGTACATTCCTTTTGCCTGCACTCCTGTCACTCCTCTGTCAAGGTCGTGGATGATCATATCTGAGATCTCCTTCGGTTTCTCCGTGATGATATAGGCAGCCTTTGCAAATTTGAGACCTTCGATCATGCTGTCTGAGAATTTTGTCACCAAGAATACAGCGATGATCGCATAGAGGGCTTTGTGCATTCCGAACACATACATTCCCACAACTACCACCGCTCCATCAATGAACTGCATGATCTGCGCGATGGAATAATGTTTCAGGTACTTCTGTATGATCGCAGCCATCATATCAGTTCCCCCGGTCGTTCCTCCGCCGAGGAAAACAAGACCGATACCAACGCCCTGGATCAGACCTCCGTACAGAGCCGCCAGCAGAAGGTCATTTCCTGCCAGATTCCACGCCGGCTGGATCGCAAGCCAGGCGGACAGAGAAACCTCTCCCACGATCGCCTTTCTCACAAAAGAAAATCCATGTATCTTCCATCCGATCAAAAATAAAGGAATATTCAGCGCACAGTTTGTAAACCACAGAGGGATCCCTCCCTCAACAACTCCCTGTGTCCATGCCTTCACAATGATCGCAATACCCGAAAATCCTCCTGTTACCATACCTGATGCGTCAAAAACGGAATTGATCGCAAGTGCCATCAACCCAGTTCCTACAATGATCATGATGTATTCTAAAAGCTGTGATCGTTTTCCATTGATTAATTTCATCTTCCGCCTCCTGTTCTTCTCTTTTTCATACATTCATTTTGTCTTTAAGTTACATTTTATTCTCGTCAGCAGTGAAGATCTTATCTCCCTCTCTGCTAACACTTTATCACTGCGCCGTAATTTTATCTCCATATACCACAAAACGGCAGCAGCTCCTAAGAACTGCTCCCGTTTTTATTTTTGCCTTATTTCTTTGGCTTATTGATAAAATTTACAAAATGATAACTCTCCATTATCTGGAAATATTTAACGATCCTTGGATAAAGCGGTTCCGCTTTTTCCCCGAATTCCTCTTTCACCAGATCTGCAATGTCCGCCACACATTTCTTGCCATCGATCAGTGGCCAAATAAACGTTCCATTCTCATCCAGATGGATCTGTGTATATCTTGGCTTATGAAACAGCTTCTGCGCAACGGCATTAAACATCCCCGTGTTCTCTGATTCCAGCACCATCTTTCCTTCTTCATCCACATGCCAGCGGAGTTTGGAAGAACGCTCTGGGATCAAGTCCAGATAATTGATCTGTGATTCTTTTTTGTTTTTTTTCATTCCGTTATGATTTCACTCTTAATCTACTTGCTCTATGAACTTTAAGCTTTTTTCTTCTTGTTCCAGATACTGAATTTCAGCAGGCATAAGATCATGATGATCATCAGGACCACACCGCCGGCATTGCCTAAGTTTACACTTCCGGAAAGGTCAAAGATACCACTTACGTTCAAAACTGCAAGGATAGCGAGGAAGATACCTACCAGACCTTCTCCTGCGATCATACCTGCACAGAAAAGTGTTCCGTCTGTAGCCTGATCCTCTTTTGTCTTAGCATCTACATTCTTTCTTCCATCTACAAACATACGTACAACACCACCGATCATGATAGTCGCATTTAAGTGGATCGGAAGATAGAGACCAATCGCAAATGGCATTACCGGAACCTGAAGGATCTCCAGACCGATCGCCAGGAATACACCAATAAATACCAGTGTCCATGGCAGTTTATTACCCATGATACCTTCTACGATCATCTTCATCAGAGTTGCCTGAGGAGCTGGTACTTCCGCTCCGCCATATCCCCAAGCAGAATCCAGGAGATATAAAACTCCGCCAATCGCAAGAGCAGCGGAAACAACACCGATCAGCTCACCGATCTGCTGTTTCTTAGGAGTTGCACCAAGCAGATATCCTGTTTTTAAGTCCTGTGAAGTATCGCCTGCGATCGCTGCTACGATACAGATAACAGAACCGATCGCGATCGCTGCTGTCATACCTTCGATGCCAGTCTTACCGGATGCTTTGATCACCATAGTGGCGATCAGAAGTGTGGCGATCGCCATACCGGATACCGGGTTGTTGGAGCTTCCTACCAGACCAACCATACGGGATGATACTGTTGCAAAGAAGAAACCAAATACAACGATCAAAAGGGCACCAAGAGGACTTACCGGGATCGCTGGAACTGCCCAGATGATCACAACCATCGCAACGATGCCGATGAAAATGATATTCATAGGAAGATCCTGTGCGGTTCTCTCTTTGCTTACATTCTTGCTGCCTTTCATGCTCTTCATAGAGTCACGGAAAGTCGTGATGATCAGAGGCAGAGATTTGATCAGGGAAATGATACCGCCTGTAGCGATCGCGCCTGCTCCGATATATCTTACATAAGTACTCCAGATAGCGGATGCTCCGCCCTCTGCATAGATCGCTGCGATCGTATCTGTTCCCGGATACAGTACAGTTTCACCACCAAACAGGCAGATCATCGGGATCAATACCATCCATCCGATCAAAGAACCAACAAACATGAAAGATGCGATCTTTGGTCCTACAATATATCCAACACCGAGAAGTGCAGGATATACTTCCATACCAAGCTCACCTTTAAAGCTTTTGAATGCTGCTGCCACGTCTGCCGGAAGCACTTTTAAACCGTCAACTACAAATTTAAATACTGCTGCAAGTCCCATACCGGAAAATACAGTTGCTGCATTTGAACCGCCCTCTTCTCCTGCAAGAAGCACGTTTGCACATGCAGTTCCCTCCGGATAAAGAAGTGTTGCGTGTTCCTTTACGATCAGTGCGTTACGAAGCGGTACCATAAAAAGTACGCCCAGCACACCACCGCAAAGAGCGATCAATGTGATCTCTACAAGACTTGGGTTCTCGCAAAGTCCCTCTTTTGCCCACAGGAATAATGCAGGCATAGTAAAGATCGCACCTGCTGCCAGTGATTCACCGGCAGAACCGATCGTCTGAACAATGTTACTCTCCAGAATGGAGTTTTTTCTTAAGATCTTGCGGATCACACCCATGGAAATAACTGCTGCCGGAATAGAAGCAGATACGGTCATACCGACACGAAGTCCCAGGTACGCATTTGCTGCGCCGAAGATAACCGCAAGGATCACACCCATAACGATGGATGTCACCGTAAATTCCGGTGTCACTTTATCTGCCGGTATATACGGTCTGAACTCTTTGTTTTCGTTCATGTTTTCCTCTCCTTGTATTTACGATTTATAGCAACCCAATAGTTTGTCTTTCAAAATTGCTATAGCGACAACTTTCATTATACCAAATCTGTACAAAAAGGCAAGCTGTAAATCCCTGTTTTTTTGTGCACTTTAACCATTTAATCTGCTATTTCATTAATTTTTTATTCATTTAGTACATTATCGCGATACCATTTAAGAGTATCTTGACCACCCATCTTTCACATTTCGATCAATCGTCAGAATCCAACTGTTTGATCAGATATCGTCCTACGATCTTCGAAAAGTTCGAGATGTCACGGATGTAGGCAAAGTCTTTGCCAAAAATCTTTTTCTCCGTCGAAAGATCCTTTTCTTCTCCTGCAAAAACCCCCAGCACGCTGACACCTTGGTTTCGCAGATGGCGGATCTCTGTGGCTGTATCGTGGATCGCATATTTTCCCATATATGGCTCCGGATTTTTCGCATGAGGGCGGTTGACGATGACATCATAAGGTCTTCCATCACTGAGCACGATCAAGATCTTCTTTTCTTCCGGCCTCTGGAGAAGCCCGTATCCCACCGTCTTGATCGCCAGCCCATCCCGGTTGTTCGAGGATGTCACATAGTTAAAGATATTCTCATTCGCCGACTGCGGGTCATCATACTCGCGGAACCTGTGCAGGATCGTATAATCCCAAAATGTGCAAAAGCTCATAACCCGGTGCGGAAGTTCCACGTTGCTGAGAGCTTCGCTGATAATATATGCCTGCAGTGCCACATCTCCCTGTCTGGACATCTGTGAACCACTCGCATCGATCAGGACATCCACGACAAAATCCGAGGCATCTGATTTTAATTCTCTCCGAAAAAGATTCGCCTCACTGCTGCGCCCCACACGCCACAATCTTGACGGAACGATATTTCCTCGGTCTGAGAGCACCTCCTGCGTCTCACTTTTTAATACCAGTGTTTTTTTCAGCAGTTCTGTCAAAGATGCGATGTTTCTTTTCACAACTCTGTGCTTATCGTGGTAGAGCCAGATATTTTTGTTTTTCAGGCGCGCTGCATACTCATACTGATAATTTCTTTTTACCGGATTTTTCAAGATCCCTTCTGTAAAATATAAGCTGCAGTCCCTGTGTATCTCCCTGCACATCAGATAATTCATCCGCTTTTCTTCCGCAGGTGTCAGATAAGTCTTGCCAAAGTTCAGCTCCACATAGGTGTAGGCTTTATTTAGTTCTTCCTCTGTCAAGATTGTGATCTTATGCTTTGTCTGGCGGTTCTTTTCCATTTCTTCTGTCACAGAGGCATCTTCCATATCCGTGATCCGGTTGGTCATCTGCTCAATATAGCTTTCGAGTGCCTCCTCGTACAACTCCTCTGTGAGAAAGTCCTCCCAGTTATACTCCGTCAGTTCCTCCAGCGTCACCGCCATCACCTGTGCTAAATTTCCATGAAGCTTTTCAAACGCCGGGTCCACCACTGTATTGTAAAGATGGTCGATGACCTTTATCAGCTCCATCGTCTCCTTCGCATCCCGCGCCTGATACACCATATCCCGGATATCCTGCATCTTTTTTTCCACACGGTGCTGCCCATTCTCCAAGCGGTCTCTCAAAACCGCGATCTTCAAACGTCCCAGAACATCCTCATAGGAAGGGATCTGCTCAAACTCCTGATCTAAGATGTCCTCAAATGCCTGTCTTTGCATCTGGCGCACACCCGGACGTTCCTGGCAGATCTTCTCGCCAATCGCCTCCTCCACACATAGCTGTGCGAGCAAAGTCAGCTCCCCTTCACTTGCCTGACAAAAAACTTTTTTTACCAGGTATATGCCCAGAAGATCTTTGTCAAAATATTTCGCCAAAGCTCCCTGTTTGATCCCATCGTACAGAGCGATCGATCTTGACCGCAGATAAAGAGGAACATCCACCTTCATATTTAAAGAGTAGTCTCCGCTGATCGTCCAGAGAAGATTTCGGATCCGGTTCTCCAGTTCCAGACGGTAATCATCAATTTCTACGATCTGCTCATCCCTCATACACATCATCCTTTGTCCAGTCTTCCGGGATCCTTGTGCGCACAACATCCTCTACGATCTCTTTTTCAAAGACATCAAAGGTTTTATTTACCACACCCATAGTGACAGCTTTAAGAGGAGAAAGTCCTGTCTCAACGATCTTCATGGCAGCGAGAAGTCCTCTAAGATCCAACGGTTTTGTGGAGATCTCACTGTTGGCTGCCTTTAGCTGCAGATCCAAAAATACACCGATAAATTGCTTTCTCGCTTCTTCCTTGACATCTGTAAACATCTTCTGGAAAATAAACTCCAGGGATTCTTCTGTCTGCGGCGGCATATCGATCACCAAAAATCTAGATACCAGCGCTTCATTCAGCTCCTTTGTTCCCGCATACCCATAGTTCATAGTTCCGATAAAACGGGAAGCCGGATGCAGATCGATCTTATCATACCCTGGCACATCAATGGAACGACGGTAGTCCAAAGTCGCATGAAGAACAGATACCGCATCATTTTTGGCCATATTGATCTCATCGAGGATTCCAAATCCCCCCTGCTCTGCACACTGGTAGATCGTACCTTTGCGCAACTTCACCTCATTGTCCACAAATGTATCCGTTCCGATCAGATCGCCGCTGTTCGTATTTACATGAAAAGAAACATTGTAAGCCGGGCGGTTAAAAATATATGCCAGGTTCTCCGCCAGAATATTTTTCCCTGTGGCTTTCGGGCCTGTGAGAAGAAGGTTCTCTCCTTTTAAAATCCCTGCGATCGCCATCTCCAGGATATCTTTTCCATAAAATGGAATAGATGGGCGCACGATCCTGCCCTGTGCCTCCGGGGATACCTCATACTGTTCCCTAAATCTTTCTACCCTCGCGATCAGTTCCGGGGATACCTGCTGTTCTTCCAAAAATCTCAGTTCTTCCATGTTCATCTCCTTGGTTTATTTTTTATTGTTCTGTTCGGATCTTTCCAGCATCCTTTTATCATCAGTTTGTTTTGATAGCTATCTTTTGACTCTGTTATCATCATACCATAAGCAAAAGAAAAAATCCTGCACATTGGCAGGATTTTTTATCTTTATACTTATACTTCAAATACCAGATCACCGTAAGATGGCATCGGCCACATTTCTTTGTCCACGATCATCTCCAGCTCATCCACCGGCGCGCGCAGAGCTTCCATAGCAGGAACCACTTCTTCCTTGCAGAATACTGCTCTCTCACGTCCCTCTTCATATTCCGGGAACTGTTCTATCAGCTTGGAAAGTTTCGCCATCGCATTGCTGGTGTTTTTCAGCAACTTAGATGCTTTTCTCAGAAGATCCGTCTGAACGCTAACATCGAGCAGTCCGTCGCCCGCTGCTTTCACACTGTTGATAGACTCTGCAAGGACTGTTGTATATCGGATGACCGCCGGAATGATCTGTTTGGTCGCCATGTCGATCATTGTCTTTGCCTCAATGTTGATCGCTTTGGAATAATTTTCATATTTGATCTCCGCACGGGATTCCAGCTCTGCTCTGGAAAATACATCAAAAGCCTCAAATAATCTCACAGATTTTTCAGCTGTCAGCGCAGGGATCGCATCTACCATCGTCGGGAGGATCGGAAGTCCACGGCGTTTCGCCTCTTTCTGCCATTCCGGTGCATATCCATTTCCGCTGAATACGATCCGCTGGTGCTCTGTCGCATATTCTTTGATCAGATTATGTACCGCCAGGTCAAAGTCCTCTGCTTTTTCCAGACGGTCACAGGCTTCCTTGAACGCTTCCGCAGTAATCGTGTTAAGCACCACATTACATCCGGAGATGGAGTCTCTTGCACCCACCATACGGAACTCAAACTTATTTCCTGTGAACGCAAACGGAGAAGTACGATTTCGGTCTGTCGCATCCTTCATAAAATCCGGAAGCGTCTTTACGCCGGTTTCCAGTTTGCTTCCCTCCTTGCTGTGTGTCGCAGTGCCGGTACTGATCAGCTGATCGAGCACATCCTCAAGCTGCTCTCCCAAAAATACAGAGATCACCGCTGGAGGTGCTTCGTGTCCACCAAGTCTGTGGTCATTTCCGACATCCGCAGCAGATTCACGCAGAAGGTCTGCATGTTCATCCACCGCTTTTAAGATACAGGTCAGAACTAAAAGGAACTGTACATTATCATGCGGGGATTTGCCCGGCTCTAACAGATTGATGCCGTCATCCGTTGTCAAAGACCAGTTATTATGCTTACCGGAGCCATTTACCCCTGCAAATGGTTTCTCGTGAAGCAGACAGCGCATTCCATGGCGGCTGGCAACTTTTTTCAGGATACGCATCATCATCTGATTCTGGTCTGCCGCGATATTGACCGGCGCGTAGATCGGCGCAAGCTCATGCTGTGCAGGTGCTACCTCATTGTGCTGTGTTTTTGCAGGAACTCCGAGTTTCCAGCATTCTTCATTTACTTCTTTCATGTATGCGGAGATTCTCTGACGGATCGTTCCGAAATAATGATCGTCCATCTCCTGGCCCTTCGGAGGCATTGCACCGAACAGAGTCCGGCCTGTATAGACAAGGTCTTTTCTCTGGAGCCATTTTTCTTTATCGATCAGGAAATATTCCTGCTCTGCGCCTACGGACGGGATGACTTTCTTAGAAGTCGTATTTCCAAAAAGGCGGAGCAGACGGAGTGCTTGGGTGTTGATCGCTTCCATAGAACGAAGGAGCGGTGTTTTCTGGTCAAGAGCTTCCCCTGTGTAAGAGCAGAAGGCGGTCGGGATACAAAGAGTTGCACCCGCTGCATCATGGCGCACAAATGCCGGTGAAGTGCAGTCCCACGCAGTATATCCTCTCGCTTCAAATGTCGCTCTCAGCCCTCCAGAAGGAAAAGAAGATGCATCTGGTTCCCCTTTGATCAGCTCTTTGCCTGAGAAAGTCATCAGAACCTTGCCGTTCTCTGGTGTGGAGATGAATGCATCGTGTTTTTCTGCTGTCACACCTGTGAGGGGCTGAAACCAATGGCTGTAATGAGTTGCGCCTTTTTCGATCGCCCACTCTTTCATCTCGTGCGCTACGACATCCGCAATCTCCATAGACAGCTCTTTGCCTTCTTCTATGGTTTTTTTCAATTCTTTGTAGATCTTTTTCGGAAGGCGGGCCTGCATCACAGAGTCATTAAACACATCGCATCCGAAAGTCTCTACTACATTGATATACTCACCCATTTTATTTCTCCTTTTTATTTATTAACGGGGACAGACCGATAGATCTTGTTCCCTCATTTTTGGTACTTTTGAGATAAAGGTTCAAAGCCGCATGGCAGTTCTCTATCGCCAGCTGTGTATGGTTTCCTCCAAACTCGCCGTCCAGTGTCCACGGAACAGCTTCCTCAGAGGTAATGGTCAGTTTCGCAGATTTAAAAGAATGGATCAGATCCGTATTGTCCTCTGCTGTCAGCATAGCCGTCATGATCTCCTGTAATTCCAGCGCATTTTTCGGCCGTGTGATCATCGTCACTTCAAAAAGACCGTCATTCATGTCTACATTCTTGCCCGTAAGGTTTTTAAACCCTCCCACAGAGCGCGAATTCGTGATCATTCCAAAGATAAAGTCATCTTCCACCGTCAGTTCTTCTGATTCAATTTTCATGCGGTATGATTTAATATCGAAAAGACGTTTGACTCCTTCCAGAAGGTATGCTACATGTCCCAGGATATTTTTCAGATCCTGATCTGTCTGATAGGCCACGTCCGTAAAAAGACCGAAAGCTGCGATATAAGTGAAGCTTTGGTTATTGAATCTGCCAATGTCGCAGTGATACAGTTCTTCTTCCATGATCATGGAAGCGGCTTCTGTCATGCTCTTTGGCATAAAAAGACTGTTTGCAAAATCGTTGGTACTTCCCGCCGGGATATAACCGATAGGAGTGGAGCTGTTCTTTTCCATCACTCCGGTGACTACCTCGTCCAATGTACCGTCACCGCCACTGCATACGATAAGGTCTACCTTGCTTTCGTATTCTTTGGCTTTTTCGTAGGCATCTTTTGGCTTCTGTGTGGAATAGATGATGACTTCGTAGCCACCCTTATTAAATATATCTACGATGTCGAGCAGGTTAGCCTTGATCTTTCCTTTGCCTGCCTTAGGATTGAAAACAAAGAACATTTTCTTTTCCATTTCAGATATCTCTCCTTTTTAGAGGTTTGGATGATCCGCAAAATAAAGTCGCATCTACTGCGATCGAATGCACCTGCGGATTTCTATCTCTAATACTATAAAAAAAATGAAGCCAAAAGTCAATGCCGGTATCTGTGAATTTTTTGTTTGTCCCACTAAGGAGCACAATAAAAAACCCGAAAATTTCACGTTCGTTTTACACTATTTTTGTAGAAAAACAAAAGTAAACGTGCTAAAATGGTGGCGTTCCTTAGTATATAATGTTTTTTTGATAGCATCAGATATATTTTGTACCCCAGATAAGGGGTAGCTTTTTATTTATGGAAGGAGTTTTATTTATGATCAAATTAATTGCTACCGATATTGATGGCACTTTAGTAAAAGATGGCACTTTAGATATCAACCCGGAATATATGGAAGTGATCCAGAAATTGATCGAGAAAGGGATCACCTTTGTCGCTTGTTCCGGACGACAGTATCAGAGCGAGGCGAAGATCTTCGCTCCGATCGCAGACAAGCTGCTCTATGTGGCAGAAGGCGGGACCGTTATCCGTACACCAGAAAAAATCTTAAAGGTGCATACCATTTCAGAAGATATTTGGAAAGAGATGTGTAAGATGCTTCACGAGAGTATGCCGGAATGTGATTATTTCATCGCCACTCCAGAATGCAGCTACGCAGAGAATGAAGACAGCCAGATGTTCCGCTGGATCAGAGATTCCTATGGATTTGATGTCAAAGAAATGCCGGATATGATGCAGTTATCCGGAAAACAGGTCACCAAATTTTCTGTCTATCACCCAACTGACTGCGAAGCACAGTGCGCGCCTTTATTCACTCCTACATGGAAAGATAAAGTCACACTCGTGTCCGCAGGAAATCAGTGGATGGACAGCACAGCGATCGGCGCAGGAAAAGGTTCTGCGATCGCCTTTTTGCAGGAATATCTTGGAATTTCCCCAGAAGAAACCTGTGCATTCGGTGATAACTTAAATGATATCGAAATGCTTCAAAATGCAGGACTTAGCTTTGCCGTATCCAACGCCAGAGAGGAAGTCCGCAATGCTGCAAAAGAGCTCTGTGACCCATACTGGGAAAACGGTGTGCTGAATGTATTGAAGTCTTTCTTATAAGATCATCTGGGCTTTCAAAAAGCAAGCTATCAGATTTTATTCTATTTCGATAAGTATTTTTGTATCCCAATCTTTTAGATATATTTTTTCTTCTTTTGTGTAGATCGTTCCTGTCAAAAGATCTTTCACCTTGGCATAAGGGCAGGGAATCTCATTTTCATCTTCACTGTAATGAAGGAGGAAATGCAGCTTCTCTCCCTGTGCGTTTTCTGCATCTTTTATAATGATCGGCCATGTAACTGTCTTTAATGGGATCTGTGCACATTCAGCCGCCTGACAAAGAATTTCTTTCAGTAGGGTTTTTGAAGTATAGCATCCTATATAGTATGCACTTCCTTTTCCATAAGTATTCTTTGTGATCGCACTATAATCTTTCCAGTATCTATGTTCATAATCTGCAAGGCTTTCTGCTCCTGTTCTTTCAAGAAGTTCCATATAATATAGAAGATTTTCACCATGAAGCATTGTTTTTCCTGGTTCCGTAAACTGATCATACGTCAAGCCAAAACAATCTGTGAGTCCATGCGGCAAGCTGTCTGGGTAAACACTGCTGTGTTCATCCGCAACAAAGGAGCGAAAAGTAGATACCAGTACGCCTCCGTTTTTTACAAAAAGTTTTAACTTTTGGATCAGTTTTTCTTCTGCACAGTAAAGAGCCGGTGTCAAGATCATATCATAGGAATGATCATTTTCCAAAAAGTTGTTTACATCCAAAATGTCACATTCCAGATTCATTTCATAAAGACTATCGTACATCCAGCGCACAATGTCATTATAACTTAGGTCTCTATCTACTGGAAACCACTTCAGCGCAGTCAATGTGCGAACATCTGTCAAAAGTGCGATCTTATTCTTTTTCTTTAAATTGCTGAGACTGGTCTGATATCGGCTCCATTCCTTTCCGATCGTTTGGATCTCTTTGTATGCCGGATTCGGAAGAAGATCATGACTTAGGATCCCTCTCCAATAAGTCTCATACCCATTGTGAATAGAATGCCAGTTCCAGTACATGACTCCACATGCACCGCTTGCCAGATGGCTGTACGCATGAAGACGGAGCTGCCCTGGATAAGGTGTCCAATATTTAAATGCCTGTGCCTGGCATTCCAATACCAGATAAGCATTTTGTTTTAAACTCCGGATAGAGTCTCCGCCAAAGGCGATCTCTGCGCCCGTAAGTTGATCCTGTGTAGGATGATAGATATCTGTCCCGACAAGACTCACACATTTGCTTGCTTCATAATGGCAGATATCCGGCTGTACGCCGTAGGAATAGCCATCCTGCGCAATATCTGCCCCAAATTTCTTCCATTCAAAATCAAAATTGTGGGTGATAAACTGATCTTCTCTTTTATACTTTTTAATGATCTGCGCCTGCCAGCTTAAATATTCTGCTGCCATCGTGCGCTTGAATGCTTCATACTCTCCGGACAGACCAGCATTCACACATCCTTTCATATCTGGAAAATCCTCCCAGTCATGGATCGCATTGCTCCAGTAATTCAAATAAAAGTCCCGGTTCATCTGCTCAATATCCGGATATTTTTTTCGCAAGTACTCTACGAAAAGCCTTTGCATTTCTTTTCCATCATTTCCATAATGTTTTGTTTCATTATCGATCTGAAAGCCGATCACATTTTTTAAGTGCGCAGTGTGCTCTGCCAAATGACAGATCACTCGATGTGCATACTTGCGGAATGTTGGATTCAAAAGATCAAAGATCTGTCTATGTCCATAAGATGCCTGTCCATCCTTTGTGACAACCATCATATCCGGATCTTTTTTTGCAAGCCAGGATGGAACTGCATAAGTCGGCGTTCCAATGATCACATACATTTCTTCCTCCTGCGCAGCCGCGATCACCCGATCAATGTAAGAAAAATCGAAGATTCCCTCTGTCGGTTCCAGCGTGCTCCATGTAGATTCTGCAATGCGGATCACATTCATGCCAGCTTCTTTCATCATATGAATGTCTTTTTTTGTTCTTTCATACGGCATATATTCCGGATAATAAGCAGTTCCAAACAGTAATTCTGTATTTTTCATGAAAAATCCTCCTTTCCTCACTTTTTATTGCGATCTTACTGCACATCCACGTCTTCTTCTGCCTGATAATCAAAAAAGTCAAAGTCCGCCGTGTGGCTGTGCATCATACGGTCGCCGCAGGTGATCCCCACAAAAGTTCCTGTGAACTCTCCATACTCTGAATACTCATCTGACAATTTCGACGTATCAAAGCATGGACCGATCTCTTTGTAAGTTTTTCCATCATAGGACCATTGAAACTGTGATCTTCTGCCGTCTATTTCCAAACGCATCCAAAGCTCCTTGCCGTCTTCCACATAAGTTCTTGTTCCGGCAATATCATGAAATTCTTTCTTTACCCCATTTTCTATCTGCATCACAGAGATCGCTGCATGTCCCAGTGTATCACTGAAATATTTATACAGATAAATAAAATTCATATTATCATAATATAAGATCAGTCCCGCTGTATGCTGATAGCTCAAAGGGGTAAAATCTAGCTTTGTAGTAATGCATGCTTTTACGCTGGTCAGCTTTCTGGCAAGAATACTCACTTTATTTTGAGAACACCCGGACTCCTGCCCTCTGATCCTGATCCATCCAGGTCTGGATGTTAGGTCCACAAATGTCTTTGGATCGATCCTTGGTGCATAATATCCAATTCTCAATATCTCTGAATCAAAATCATCATGAGATGGGATACCGGGCATCAAAACTCCAGGAAGGCTACTTTCTTTTACATATTCCTGAGCCAGATTTCCGCCGTACTCCATCCGAAGCCATCCATCTTCTGTCCATCTCATTCTCTGGATCGCCGTCTCTCTTCCCAGCGTACAGCGCAGCTCCGGTACAAACGGCCTGGATGTCAAATGCACCATCCAGGTCTCACCGTTTGGCAGATCAACATAACTTGCATGACCAGATTTTTGTAATTTACTATCTGGATTGTAATAGCGAGGTTTTAAATGATCCCAATCCGCCCGTTCATTGCATTCCATCGGAGAAGAAGTCAGGATTGGATTACAAGGATCCGGCTCATATGGACCCCATACATTTTTAGAACGTCCTACCGTCACACAATGGTAGTAACCTGTTCCACCCTCTGCGCACATGATATAGTAATAATCTCCCCTTCTTGTCAGATGAGGCGCTTCAATGCATCCTCGGTCTGTCCCGCCTCGCCAGAAGCGTTTTGGCATACCAATAATCTTTTTTTCTACGGGATCATATTCCACCATACAGATCGCTCCAGGTTTTTCATAATCACTTCTCGTCTCCCACTCCAAAGCCACAATATATTTTTTCCCGTTATCATCATGAAAGATAGATGCGTCAAATCCACTGGAATGCAGATACACCGGCTCACTCCAGGGACCTTTCGGGTCTTTTGCCGTGATCAGATAATTATCCACATCAAAATATCTTGCATTCATAGAGTTCATTACACCATAGACCACGTAGAACAGATCATCCTCCGCGCAGTATGTCAAACACGGTGCCCAGATTCCTTTTGCACTTGGTAGTTTTTTTAAATCTGGGTCTTGTGCATTCTGAAGTGCATGAGAATAAAGTTCCCAATTTTTCATATCCCTAGAATGATAAATCGGAATCCCCGGAAACCATTCAAAACTGGATACTGCAAGATAAAAGTCATCCCCCTTTCGGCAGATGCAAGGATCCGGGTGAAATCCCGGAAGGATAGGATTCTTGATCATAATAACCTCTTTTCTTAACCTTTCTATCGTTTTTCTATCATTTTTCTATTATGATTTCTTATCTGTTCTATGGATTCCCTGAGATAAATCAGATGCCACTTTTGCATAACATTTATCCAGATCAAAAAAGATCATACAGATAATGCAGATCACAGAAGTTATGACTGGGATCCATGAAAATGAGAAATTGATCGCTGACAGTGCAAGAGCACTCTGTGTCTGTAACTGCGCATCAAATCCGCTTGCAGCAAGGATCCATCCCAATGCCGCTGTTCCCACTCCGGAACCCACTTTCATGCAGAATGAGGAAGCTGCATTTCCCATACCTGCAGTGCCATATCCATTATACCATTCTCCGTATGTGATCGCATCCTGCAGACAGCCAAACATAGTCGCTCCACCGCATCCAAATCCAATCCCTTTGATCACGGATGTCAGACAGATAACTGTGTAGGAAGTAGAGATACCAGATAATGCAAATCCAATCGCTGCAACAGCCATTCCTGCCATAAACAGATAACGCTTGCTGATCTTTTTCATAACAAACGGTGTTACAAATAGTGTAATGATCTGAGCTAAAGATAATAAGTTAGAAACAGTCGCATAATAGCTGTCACTGCCCATATTGTACATCGTAAAATAAACAGCAGAGCCAAAGAAACAAGACATCATAAAATACATCGCGAATACACTGATCACCATCAAAACCCAATATTTGTTCTTAAAAAGTCCTGCGATTCCTTTCACAAATGAAATCTTTGTCTCGTCATCTGCCACACTATCTTCCTGAACACGTTCCTTGCATACAAAGAACATAAACATATTCAGAACAACAAACACGATCATTAAGATCGCAAAAGTTAATGTCCAGCCTTTTTGTGTATAGGCATCTCCGCCTCCAAAAAATCCTGTCATCTTCAAAACAACCGTATTGATCGTCATCGTTCCGGCTGTGGCAAGAAGATTACGAAAATTTCCAAGAAGACCTCTCTCATACTGGTTCATTGTCATAAGTCCCTGCATTGTGGCATATGGGACATTGATACCTGTATAGAAAATAGTAGAAACTAAGTTATAAGTAAGGAACATATATGCGATCTGCGTTTTTCCTGCAAACGCGGATGGCACACAAAACATCAATACCGTACATACTGCCAGCGGTACGCAAAGTCTCGCGATCCATGGACGCGCTTTTCCCCATTTACTGTGTGTATGGTCTACGATATATCCCATCACAAGGTCAGAAATTCCATCTAAAAGTTTAGAGATCGCAATGATCGAAGCCGCTGCTGTTGCACTTGCTCCAACTACATTTGTATAATATACTAGTAAAAATGCACTGATCGCTGAATAAACCAGGTTGCCTGCGTAATCGCCAATACCGTATGCAAATCTTTCCAAAAATGATAAGCTTGCATTCGGATCCATATCTACTTTTTTCATAATTATCTCTCTTTCGTCATATTTATTTTGTTCAAAACAATTTTATCTATTTTGTCTCTACCGGAAACCATCCAAAGTCCACACATCTTCCAAGATCCCAACTGTCCCATCCGATCCAGCCAGGAGTGTTAACGGTATCTGTGAGGAGCTTATAACTCCAGTAAAAATATCCGCTTCCCGCATTCCATACTTCCAATTGAGCATCTGCCAATGCATTATAGATTTTTTTCTTTTCTTCCAGTGAAAAACATTCCTGTGATGCTCCTTCTACTCCGTTAAGAACTGTCTGTCCACCTTTTGTGTCACATCCCACTGCAAGCGAATTAAAAAGACACCATTCCCCACAGATGACTGGGAAGTATTCCTGCATTTCTTCTATATCTTTTTTCAGCTCTTTTATGTAGGCAAGATATCCTTCTACCGTCTGTTCACATCCCTGCGTTTCCCCAACCATCAAATATTGATGTGTATCAAGAACCACATTTTTATATTTTTCCTCACGCATGAAATCTTTCCACGCCTTTAATTCAAATGCATCATGAAAGACTACATATTTTTCTTCCGGCAGATGTCTGCGCATACGTTCGTATGCCTCCAGGTAAAATTCTCGGATAAATTCCATTGTATTTGGCTTTGTTCCCTTGGCTTTCTCTGGATCCACTGCCGGATAACGCTCAGAAACTTTCATACTTTCCCACATTTTTTCCAGGATCGGCTCATTTAAGATCTCAATTCCCCATAATCCTTTTCGATTTCCGTATCTTTGAGCAAGTCTCTCCAGAACTGTCAGTTCAAATTCCACCTCTTCTGGTTGCTGAGACCATTTGCAAACTCCACTGATCCCTCCATTGTCAAATCCATTTTGACTGTCCGGAGCTGTATGAAGATCGATCAGGATCTGAAGTCCATATTTTTCTGCCCAGTTAAATGCCTTGTCTAATTCTTCCACACATCCGATAAACGGCTCTCTATCTCCAAAAATAAAATATGGTACAGGAATTCTGACCGCTTCCATTCCCATCGCCTTGATCCTTACAAAATCTCTCTCCGTAATATACTCAGAACGATGGATCTGAATCCTCGCCTCATATACTTCCTTGGAAAGCTGTGTCGGCAGGTAATATTCATCTTCTGCTGTTGTTCCTTCAAACAAAGCCGGACTCATCCATTTTTCCAGCACCAGCCAGTTCCCCAGATTTACACCTTTGATCTTCATAATATCTCCCTTCATTTTCTAAATCTGTTATTTTTGTCACTGTTTACACGGCTAATGATCCGCATAATGACTTCTTTCCCGTGCACTTTGGAAATTTCTTATCTTTGTTCTCATTGTATTTATTTATCCGAAGATTTTATATTATAATTCTCAGTATTTTATCATTTTTCTCAGTATTTTATCTCGTTATTGGATAGATCCACTTCTATTCTTATTTAATGTTTTATCACTTTTCTTCAAACTTTATCTCTGATATAATTCAGATACAGATAAAAAATGTACGCAAAAGTGAAATAAATTCTAATATAAAACAAGAAAGGCAGGCTCTATGAATATCCATTATCTGATCCAGCATATTTCCTATGAACTGCATACGATCGTCAAAACCTGGACAGGAGAACTTACTCCGCATACCGTTGTTGACAGTTTCTGCGCCAGAAAAGACTTAAACGGAGAATATCTTCCTTTTATTGATTTTGTTGAATTTTTTAATAAGGCCAAAAGCACCTTTCCGATTTCCCGTTGCCCTCTTATTTTTTCCACAGGATCCAAAGAACAGCCATTGATATATGGGTGTGTCCTTGCAGAGGAAATGTATTTTCTTGTAGGTCCGATCCGTCTTTCCTCCAATATAAACTTAAATTTCCATGTAGAATGTTCGTTACCGGACAAGCAGGATCTTTCTACCATTTTTACATGTAGCTTTTATTTTTTATGCTCACAGCTTCTGCTCGCATACAATTTATTTCAGCAGGATTTTGTCACCAACTATGACTTGATCTATGCAAACTGTACAGAATTATTTCAAGATTCCGAAATTGTAAAAAATTACTCCTCTCTCATCTTTGAACGCCACGAACAAGAAGAGCCTCATAATCCTTATGAACAGGAAGTGCGTGAATTCATGAGCATTGAACTTGGTGATGTGCAGATGTTAAAAAACAGTATCGCAGAAGATTACAGCGGAAAGCTTGGTATCCTTTCCAAAGATGAAGTGCGCAACGTAAAAAATCTGGGGATCGTACTGACTACCCTCGCAAGCCGGGCAGCCATCCGCGGCGGGCTTCTCCCTGAGATCGCTTTTTCCATGAGCGATGTGTTTATCCAAAAGATGGAAGAGATGACAGATCCTTTTGCCATTTATGCTTTCATACGCCAGATGGAATTTCAATACGCACAGGCAGTCGCAGAGATAAAAGCCAAAAAGACCGACCAGAATCAGAAAACTGTAAATATGTGGATAGAGAAATGTAAAGACTATATATTTAAACACTTACACGAAAAAATCCGCATTCAGGATATCGCTGAACATCTTCACCTGAATGCGAATTATTTATCAGAACTTTTTAAACGTCATGAGTGTATGACACTTACAGACTTTATCCTAAGAGAAAAAATAAAGCTGACCAAAAATTTGCTGTCCTACTCCCCTTATTCTTACAGCGAGATCGCCGCTTATCTCGGCTTCTCCTCCCAAAGTCATCTCGGAAAGGTTTTTAAAAAATATACGCAGATGACTATGCGGCAATATCGCGAAAAGTATGGGCAGGACTCCTTTGCACACAAAGGCTCTATTTCTTCAAAATTGCCCCTTTCATAGATCTTACGTACTCTTTTACACGCGGCACACAATCTTTGGGATGCGCCGCACAGATCTCTACAATGGCAGAGCTTATGACCACACCGTCTGTATGTTCTGCCATTGCTTTTGCTTGCTTTGGTGTCAAATTCATCCTTTTCTTCAAACGGAACATCCGGCATGATCACTTTTATCTCCGCTTCATCGGTTTAGTCTGTTAAATTTTCTATAATTTACAGCCACAGCAAGACTTTATCAACACTTTTTTTATTTTATTACACCTCCTCGCTTTTGTGTCCATGCACAATAAAAATTATCATTTATATATTATTGCACTCTTGCCCATCGTTCTTGTGGATATCTTGTAAGACAGAGCCATAATTCTTCTTTTTCGATCTTTCTTCCAATTTTTTCTCTATATGTAAGCTCAGTTAAAGGATATGGCAATTTTAGTTTATATTCTGTATTTGTTCTCAACCTGATGCCTCCCATTGAATTATCCTTTAAGGAATTTACCGCCTCAAACCATTTCGTCGAAAGCACTACATAAAAGTCTTTTCCCAATAACCATGTTGACAAAAAATCAATCCCTTTATCTGTATTGTCTTCATTTTTTAAAGTTACCTCCACTTCCAGTACTTTTTGAACATTTATATCTTGCATAGAGTCTTCTTGGTATCCTAGTTTTAACAGTTCTTCCATATACGTCTCATATTCGACGATTCTAAGATCATCAATCCTGATACTATATCCATCGCAATACGCATCAACCATATAGTTGCTTCCAAACGGTATCCACTCCCCAATATTTTCATATTTTTTAATGGGCATTAACTGATTTTCTTTTTTTATCGTTAGATTAAACTTCGCGACCAAAATTCCCCATATCATAAAAAAAGCTAAAAGAGCAATTAATATTACTCTATATTTTTTCTTTATGTTCATCGATTTTCTCCTTTTATCGTTCCTTCTTCGAGAAAGAAAATATGATCTGACAATTCTTCCAGTAAAGCATCATCGTGACATGTTAATAATATCAATGCTCCTCTTTCTCGTTCTTCATATATGA
>CAZSTD010000009.1:26928-31187 GCA_964609645.1 uncultured Blautia sp. | reverse complement strand
ATAACACAAAAGCACCCATATATACAAGATTTATTTCTATAATATATGGATGCTTTTTATTTTTTATTTTATATGATCCTAACGATACTCTTCACTCGTGTACTTTACTCACCTTTATCTCACAAATCTCTGATTCTTGAAATACTCAATAAACGGATTATCACTGTCCTCCTCATCAAATCCATCCTGTTCCTCATCTGTATCGGAGCTGTCTCGATCGTTCTTACTATCTTTTTCTCTCTTGCTGTCTTTGCTGTCATCAGTGTCTTCTTCACTTGTGTTCTTATCAAGAGTTACTGTTATGATCTCCTCTTTGTAAGATGTGCCATCCGGGATCTGTACAGTAAGATCTACATCTTCACCTGGCTCATAATAGGAGAGATACTCTATTAACTGGTTAATAGTAGAAACCGTTTTTCCATTAAATTTCGTAATTACACTGTTCGCCTGTAAGCCAGCATCGTCTGCTGCTCCACCTTCTACAACCTCTGAGACAAAGACACCCGCCGGGATTCCATACATCTGAACAGCTTCTGAACTTACAGAAGTACCTTTGATATTAAGTACACCGTGATCTGCATCGTCCAATTTATCTCTGGATGTCTCATTCATCAAGGTTTCAAGAATATCTGTAACATCAGAGATCGCGATCGCATATCCCATACCTTCAACTTCTGTAGATGCAAGTTTTGCAGAGTTGATACCGATCACTTCACCTTCCATATTCAAAAGAGCACCACCACTGTTACCAGGGTTGATCGCTGCATCTGTCTGGATCAGATTTACGCCTGATGTACTGTCATCACTTCCATCTGTCACTGTATTATTGTTAGAATCCATTCTGCGGTTTTTCGCACTTACGATACCAGTTGTAACAGACTGACCATATCCAAGAGCATTACCGATCGCAACTACCTGCTCACCAACTCTCAGGTCATCAGAACTTCCCACTTTCGCAACAGAAATCGCATCCATGGTATCGTCTTCGATATCACCCAGGTCCACTGCTACGATCGCAAGGTCTTTTTCCTCGTCAAAACCTTTTACTGCTGCCTTCACTGCATTTCCATCCACAAAAGCAACAGATAATGTATCTGCGCCTTCCACTACATGATAATTCGTAGCAACTAACAATTCATCATCGTTCTTACCAACAATGATACCAGAACCGCTTCCTTCCACTTCCTGTTCTTCTTGCTGCGGTGCATATCCGTACATTCCATATATTCCATAATAGTTCTGGACTTCCTGTACAGTTTTTGTTGTGATGGACACGATAGATGGAAGCACTTCTTCCGCAATATCGGATACATCCAGACTTCCCTTCGCTTTGCCGCTGTCAGAATCGGATTTGCTCTCAATCACTTCCTCTGTATCATCCGCATTTTTCTCAGATTTTGCATAAGTCAGTGAAATGTCTGTTGTATCTGCCGCTTCCACAGTCATTGCTGTATCCCAGCCGTTCCATTTGCTGACCGCTTCAAAACTTCCTGCTGCCACACCGCCAGCTAATGCCGCACATAAACTAAATGTAAGACCTTTTTTTACGATTTTCTTTATTTTGTCATTCCTGTTATCTTTATTCATCATAGCAACATCCCTCCAAATTTATCTAAAATTCTCTATTTCCTTGTTTGCTTCTTTTATTTATTTGTTTATTTCTTTTTACTATCTTTTCTTATTATCCTTTTTATTACCTTTTCTTTTTTATGCTTCTAAGTATAAAAATGATTTGTGTTGTTTTTGTGGGAAAAATGTGTTCAATCTGTGACAATTTCACTCTTTCGCATTCGTTAGCGCTCCACCTCATAGATCTTTAAGGTTTCACATTCACTTAACGCTCACTCCGTAGCTAAAGAGAAAGTCTTACAACACCTTTTGACAAACATCCTCTTCTTGCATTTATCAACTGTCAGTATATCATCACCGACACCCCAAAGCAAGTTTTCCTCAGATACAAAAAAGCCGCTGTATGAAATACATTCATCCATACAGCAGCTTTTTACACTCTCAATATTTAGTATATTCTTTTGACTTGCTTCTTATTTTTGCTTTTTTCATCCTGTCGTGTTCAGCACTTTTTTGCCGTTCTATTTTACAGTTCCTATCTTATTCAAAGGCCAATAGCGCACAGCCACTTCCGCCAGTATTGCATCTTTTTCCACAAATGTGTTCTGCCAATAGCGGGAATCTGCACTGTGATTTCGATTATCACCCAGCATAAAATAGCATCCATCCGGCACTTCATACGGTCCAAAGCTTCCCAGCGCTTCTTCCGGACAAAAGCTGTCATCCAACGGTTCTTCCGAGTCGTTGATATACACCTTTCCGTCTACGATATTCACCGTATCTCCCGGCATTCCAATGATCCTTTTTACAAAAAGCTGTGACGGATCATCCGGATACTTAAAAATAACAATATCGAATCGTTCCGGATCTTTGGTCTTATACGCCAGTCTGTTTCCAAACACTCTATCTCCTGTCATGATCGTCTGTTCCATGGAGCCTGACGGTATTCTGGCATTCAGATAGACAAAATGTCCCAACAAAAACGCGATCACAAAGACCGCTACGATGATCTTTGCATAATCCCATATCTCTTTTAATATGGACTGGCCTTCTGGTTTCTGTCCTTTTGGACTTTTTTCCTCATTTTCCATTTATGTTTCCTCCAAAATCATATAATTGATCATGGATTACATTTTATCACATTCCTTTCCTTGGCACTACTTAAATTTTTTGATGGTATCCGCTCAGGAAATCTCCTAACTTTTCGGCAGCTTCTTTCAACACTTCGATCCTTGGAAGATAAACAACACGGAAATGGTCCGGCTGTTGCCAGTTAAATCCACCGCCATGAACCAAGAGAATCTTTTTCTCTTTTAATAGATCCAACGCAAACTGTTCATCGTTTACGATATTAAATTTCTTCACATCAATCTTCGGAAAAATGTAAAATGCTGCTTTTGGCTTCACTGCCGTGATTCCCGGAATATCCGTCAATGCTTTATAAATATACTCTCTCTGTTCATAAATACGACCTCCCGGAACCAGATATCCCTCCACGCTCTGATGTCCTCCCAGCGCGGTCTGGATGATCGACTGTCCCGGCACGTTTGAACAAAGTCTCATATTAGAAAGCATTTTGATCCCTTCTATATAATCCTTTGCAATCTGTTTATTTCCGCTAAGCACCATCCAACCTACGCGGAATCCGGCGATCATGTGTGATTTTGACAATCCGCTGAAAGTTACGCAGAACAGATCCGGTGCCAAAGATGCGATGGAAACATGTTCCTCACCGTCCATGACCAGTCTGTCATAAATCTCATCCGAAAAGATAATGAGCTGATGCTCTCTCGCCACATTTACGATCTGCTCAAGTACTTCTTTCGGATACAATGCGCCTGTAGGATTGTTTGGATTGATGATCACGATCGCTTTCGTTCTTCTGGTGATCTTTCTTTTAATATCCTCAATATCCGGATACCATTCCGATTGTTCATCACAGATATAATGGACTGCTTTTCCACCTGCGAGTGTTGCACAGGCTGTCCACAGCGGATAATCTGGTGAAGGTATCAAAATCTCATCTCCATTATCCAGCAAAGCGGACATACACAGGTTGATCAGCTCACTCACTCCATTTCCTGTATAGATATCTTCTACTGTCACATTCGGGAGCTTCTTTAACTGTGCATACTGCATGATCGCTTTTCGAGCTGCAAATAAACCTTTCGCCGGAGAGTATCCTTCGCACTCTGTCAACTGATGTCTCATGTCATAGACCACCTCATCCGGTGTACGGAATCCAAACGGTGCAGGATTTCCAATATTCAGCTTTAATACCTGTGTTCCTGCCGCTTCCATCCTGTCAGCTTCCTCCACCACCGGACCTCTCACATCATACAAAACATTATTCAGCTTTGAAGATTTCTTAAATTCTCTCACTGTATATTTTTCAGCCTCTGGGGTTTCCCCCTTTGTCTGTGTACTTTTTAAAACATTCTCTTTTTTTCCGCCAAAGATAGTATCTGCAGTCGTTCCCTGCAGCCATTCTCTATCCACGTCCAGTGCATCCGCCAAAAAGCTGATGATCTCATTTCTTGGCATTGTTTTTCCGCTCAGATACTGGCTCACGTGGCTTTTCCCAAGTTTCACGCCAGAGTTTTCAGCCATATGTACAAGGTCGATCTGTTTCATATTTTTCTGTTCTAATGCGATTTTTAAACGCTCTGCAAATGTAGTATTCATCCTAT
>CAZSTD010000009.1:15741-26828 GCA_964609645.1 uncultured Blautia sp. | reverse complement strand
TTTTTCTGTTCTAATGCGATTTTTAAACGCTCTGCAAATGTAGTATTCATCCTATTCCTCCTTGATCACACTATATATCGGGCTATTTTTATATTGTTACAGCATTTATTACGAAATTCTGTTGTCTGACTCTATAGTTCGATCACTCATTCTATTTGCGGATTTTAAACCAATAAACTATTAAAAAAATAGTTTATTTTAACCCCACTTATTACCGTCTTTATTTTGAACTATATTTTAAACTTTAGTTTTTAACTCTCGCTTGAACTAAGTGTATCACTTTTGAACCTAAAATTCAATATCTGTTCTTTCTTTTTGTTTTTTTTCTTCTCTCGTTTCTTCTCATTTCATTTTTCCTTAGTCCTATTATCCTGTTCCCGCTCTCATTGGCTCTTCCTATAAAACAATGTTAAAATCCATCCACCCGGCCATCTTATACGTCTATTTTTAAGCTATGTAATTTTTATATTTGACACATTATGTAATTATGTAGATCATATATCCTCAAACACCCCCTGTACACTGTTTTACAGACTTATTCAGGAACAAAAAAACACCTGACACTCAAGACATTGCTTTGTCTCAAGCATCAGGTATTTTCCTAAAAAATCTGTATCAGTTTTATAAAGCTCTACGGATTTACGATTTTACCTGCGATCGCACAGGCTGCCGCTGTTCTCGGTGACGCCAGATATATCTCCACCTTGGAAGTGCCCATACGTCCCAAGAAGTTTCTGTTATTGGTAGCAACTACGCGCTCCCCGTCTGTCAGGATTCCACCTGCACGTCCACAGCACAATCCACAGCCAGGATGTGTGATGATCGCACCAGCCTCCGCCAGAACATCCATAATTCCCAGTTCAATCGCCTGTCTGTAGATCTTACGGCTTGCAGGTGTTACGATCAGTTTCACATAGTCTGCCACTTTTTTGCCTTTCAGAACCTCTGCTGCCGCTGCCAGATCTTCCAAACGTCCATTTGTACAAGATCCGATAAACACCTGGTCAATCTCAGTTCCTTCCAGTTCACTTACATCTCTGATCTTATCTACCTGAGAAGGACAAGCCATAACCGGCACAAAATCTTCTGCACGATAGGTGATCGTCTTCATATATACGGCATCCTCGTCACCTGTAAGGCTCTTCTGGAACTCGTCCAATTCGATCTCACAATATTCCGCTGTCTTTTCATCCGGTGTAAACAGCGCACATTTTGCGCCTGCCTCGATCGCCATATTTGCCATGGTCATACGGCTCGATACACTCATATTTTTGACTGTGCTTCCCGTAAATTCCAGTGCTCTGTATGTAGCTCCATCTGCGCCTAGATCTCCGATCAGACGCAGGATGATATCTTTGGACATTACATTCTCCGGAAGCTCTCCCTCGATCACAACCTTAATGGTTTCCGGAACTTTGATCCACATTGTGCCAGTTCCCAGAATACTTGCCATCTCTGTATATCCAATACCAGAAGAAAATGCGCCTACACAGCCATAAGTTGTCGTGTGGCTATCTGTACCAAACACGATATTTCCCGGCTTTACATAGCCAGCCTCTGTCATAAGCTGGTGACAGATCCCGTCACTTCTGTGCACATTTTTCATTCCATATTTCTTCGCAAAAGCATCTCCCACATGGAAATGTCTAGTGTCATCCAACTGGCTCGCAGGTACCAGGTGGTCATAGATAAGAACCACTTTGTCCGGATCCCAGAGTTTCGTAAATCCCATTTCTTCAAATTTATCTGCCACAAACGGAATAAAGATATCATGGATCATAACTCTGTCTACATTGACAGTTACGATATCTCCCGGTTTGACAGTCTTGCCTACATTTTTGCTAATGATCTTCTCAATAACTGTTTCGCCCATTGTTTTGTGCCTCCTTTCTTTCTCAATCCAATCCGTTTAATTTACGCATAGCTTTCACAAGTCCGCCAGCCTGAATGATTCTCATCAGATTTTCCGGTAAAGAAGCGATTGGGTACTGTTTTCCGTTGTAGTCTACATGTTCGTTCATCACAACAGTCACTTCTTCGCCTTCTTTCATATCATCATAAAGATCCGGCTGTTCAATGAGCAGCAATCCATTGTTGATCGAATTTCGGAAAAAGATCCTCGCAAAGGATTTCGCGATCACACACTGGATTCCCAACGCTTTGATGATCTCTGGTGCCTGTTCTCTGGAAGAACCGCATCCAAAGTTTTTACCTGCAACAATGATATCCCCCTTCTGGATCTGTCCTGCCAGCTCCGGACGCAGCGGGCTGAATCCATACTGTTTCATATCGTCGATCGTTTTTAATGCCAGGTACTCTGTTGGAATGATGATATCTGTATCAATGTCATCTCCGAGTACCCACACCTTTCCTGTAAATTTCTCCATCATATATACCTCGTATTATAAAGTAGTAGTGTTTATAGTCCCTCTTTATATATTTTTTTGCACATACTTTTTTACGTATATTTCCGCATATATTATCCTCTGTTATCTGCAGTCTTTATGTATTTCACACAGATTGCAAACGAATACTTCTGTATGTGCTTCTGCATATATTTTTTATTATCTTTATACTTCACTTGCCAGTGCGATCTTACCTGCGATCGCGGATGCCGTTACTGTCGCCGCAGATCCCAGATATACTTTGGAGCTTGGATGTCCTGCACGTCCCTTAAAGTTACGTGTTCCTGTGCTGATCAGGACTTCATTTTCACCGATCACGCCCTGACAGCTTCCCCAGCAGACACTGCAGTTTGGATTCATAACGATCGCGCCAGCATCCATAAAGATATCAAGCAGACCTTCTTTTAATGCCTGTCTGTAAATAGTCTGGCTCGCAGGTACGACTAAGAAACGAACACCTTCTGCCACCTTTTTACCTTTGATGATCTCTGCACCAACACGGAGGTCTTCGATACGTCCATTGTTACAGGAACCCAGGAATGCTTCATTGATCTCAATTCCGCAGGTTTCCTCTGCCGGCACTACATTGTCCACAAAATCTGGTTTTGCAACTACTGGGCGGACTTTGGAGAGATCAAAGGTATATTCTCGCGCATAAACCGCGTCTGGATCGCTGTGGTATACTGCTTTTGGCTCACGTCCGTGTTCTTTCAGATATTCGATCGCTTTTTCATCTGCCTCGAAGATACCTGTCTTTGCACCGGCTTCCACCGCCATGTTGCAGAGTGCCATACGGTCACTGATACTGAGTGTTTTCGCACCTTCTCCAGTAAATTCCATCGCCTGATAATTGCAGCCATTTGCCCCAATCTCTCCGATGATCGTCAGGATCAGATCTCGCGCATAAACACCCTCCGGGAGTTTTCCGATCAGATTAAATTTCACGCTTTCTGGAACCAGAACCCATGAAGTTCCTGTTACCATTCCATACAAAAAGTCTGTACATCCTACGCCTGTACCAAATGCACCCAGCGCACCATAAGAGCAAGTATGGCTGTCTGCACCGAAGATCAGCTCGCCCGGGCGCACATAATTTTCGATCATGACCTGATGACAAACACCTTTTCCTTCCCAGAAATCAATGTTATTTTCTTTGGCAAAATCTCTCATTTTTTTCTGAGATGCAGCTGTTTTCGGACTGTCGGAAGGTACGTTGTGATCCACGATAAATACCAGCTTGCTGGCATCTGCAATATGTGGATTTTTTAATTTATTGCGGTACATATCCACGGTCAGATGTGTCGTTCCGTCGTTACTCATCAAACGGTCTAATTTTACTGTGTGGATGTCTCCTGGTTTTACACTCTCTACGCCTGCTGCCGCAGCAATGATCTTTTCTGCAATCGTCATTCCCATATCTTACTTATCCTCCTTATTCAGAGATGCGATCAGACCGCCCTGATTTAAAATACCCTGCATATACTCCGGCAGCTTTGTACAGGAATAAGTCTTTCCGTTGGATTCTACAGTTCCCTCAGACATATGCAGCTCCATTGTATCTCCGGTATTTACCTCATCCGGAAGTTCCTTACATACGATTACCGGAAGCCCGATATTGATCGCATTTCTATAAAAAATACGCGCAAAAGACTTCGCGATCACAGCCTCCACACCCAATGCTTTCAAAACACCCGGTGCCTGTTCTCTGGAAGAACCGCATCCAAAATTTTCTCCGCCTACTACGAAGTCACCCGGTTTTACTTTCTTTGCAAAATCCGGATCCAGAGATTCAAATGCATGTCCTTTCATCTCATCCAGGTTCGGAAGCAGAAGATACTGTGATGCGATGATCTGGTCTGTGTCCAGGTCGTTATGAAATTTAAAAATCGTTCCTTTTTCCATAATGTTAATTCCTTTCTGGTCTATGCTATATCTTTCCTTTTTGCGATAACGCTCACTCCGTATGATAACTATTCCCAAGATTATACAGTTCGGATAGATTATTCCACTATTTTAGCACAATAAAGCGCTAACGACAACGTAAAAAAACATCGGTCAGCATTTCGCCAACCGATGTTCTTATATAAATATTATAACGCTTTCACATACACGCCATTTTCATTCACAAATCCCATTTTTGTTAAGTAAGATTTGTGCTCCTCCTTTGGCTGAGTACAAACTAATTTTTTATATCCCTGCTCTGCTAATTTTGCATACAGGAACTTACCAACGGAACAATCACGATATACCGGTGTGGAGTAATCCAGCATCAGTTCCAGTTCGCCAGCTGCTTTCTTTGTTCCAAGCAGAACGCCTGCAGGAGCTGCATTACAGCATACCATGTAGATCTCATCTGCTTTTTCTAAAGAAAGAGTGTTTGCAGGAAAATATTTTAAGATATCTTCTCTGTAGTGATCCAGGAAATAATCCAGGAATCTATCGTCTTCTTTTCCATTGACCAGATCATACTGCTGATCGGATTTCAGAAGTTTTACCAGATTGTAAATATTGATCACGATCAGGCAAATGTTCATAAGTGCCAGCGGATAAGAATGGATGATCAGCGCATAAGTTGCGGAGATCATACTTCCCACTGTGTTGATAAGTCTTAATTTTACTACGGATGACATCAGCATGGATACCACTACCAGGACTGATCCCACGTAACCCGCGATTTCTATTATTGTTGAAGTATTCATATACACATATTCCTGTCTGTTTTACATGTTTACTACGATCTCTGTGATCAGTTCTTTGAAAGATTTTGCCACACGGTCTGCTGTTTCCTGAACTTCTTTGTGATCCAGTTCTACATCAGAGATTCCAGCAGCCATATTTGTGATACAGGAAATTCCGCAGATCTCAAGTCCCATATGACGAGCAGCCATTGCCTCGCATGCAGTACTCATACCTACTGCATCTCCGCCCCAACGCTGTGCCAGTCTTACTTCTGCTGGTGTCTCATAGTTCGGGCCTGTGAACTGTACGTATACACCTTCCTGCATTTCGATACCGCATTTCTTAGCGCAGTCTCTGATCACATCCTGTAAACGTTTGCTGTATACTTCACTCATATCTGGGAATCTTGCTCCAAGTTCATCGATGTTTGCGCCGATGAGCGGGCTCGGAACACCTGTTGTGATATGGTCTGTGATCATCATGAAGTCGCCTGGTTTGAAGTTCGGGTTAGAACCGCCAGCTGCGTTTGTGAGGATGAGTTTTTTCGCTCCCATCATTCCCATAAGACGAGTAGGAAGAACTACGTCTGTCATCGGATATCCTTCATAGTAGTGAACTCTACCCTGCATGATCACAACCGGAACTTCTCCAACATAACCAAATACGAATCTTCCTTTGTGTCCTACTACTGTAGATGTCGGGAATCCTTCGATATCTGTGTAATCGATTGTTGTTTCGATCTTGATCTCATCTGCATAATCACCAAGTCCGGATCCTAAAATTAAAGCTACCTCTGGTTTGAAATCTGTTTTGCTGCGAACGCTTGCCAGACAAGTTTCTAATTTCTTATATAATTCACTCATGTTATTTTCTCCTTTTCTTATACTCTGTCGATCTTTTCGCCGACGGTTGTTTTTAATCCCTCATATTGTTCCTGACTAACCAGTATCTGATTTCCTTTTTTCGTGATCAGATCTTCTTCTGCAAATTTCTTGATCGCTCTGCTGACGCTCTTTAGGCAAAGTCCCGTTTCATCTGCGATCCCCTGTCTGCTCTGATTGATGCAGAGCATTCCATTTTTGCTAAATTTCTCAAACCACTCTACCAGCAGAAGTGCCAGGCGGTCTGCCCCCTGAAGGAAAAGATACAGTCTGTTCCTTCGTTCTTCTTCCAGCAAATATGCGCAGGTGATCTTTGACTCCAGACGCAGGATCTCAATGTCTGAATAGATCCACTTCTCATATTTTGCTCTGGGCAGTTTCACAATGGTACATTTCGTTTCCGTCTGCCATGTAGTCTGATATGTATCCAGCTCCATGATCACTTCCATTCCACCAAGGGCAACCATATCCTTCGGTTTCATAAAGTCATACGCGATACCAGATACTCTATAATCTGTTGCTTTTGCTTTCCCTCTTACGATAAAGAAGATCGTGTCTGCCGGTTCATTCTCTGTGATAAAAACGGTACCCGGCTCCAGTTCTTCAGTCTGAAGCAACCCCATAAGCCACAACGGTGCAGTACGGAAATAATTTTCAAATTGTCTTTGCCGTTCTCTGTCAACTTCCTTCAGGACAGGCAATACGTCATGTATATACTTGTGCTTCATATCATCCCTCTTTGTTCGTCCTGATCTGGCAGAACCCCTCTCCTATCAAGGTCAAAAGCCTTATAGATCTTTTGACCCCGATATTATGATCATTAATTATAATAATTCTTTCAGGATAGAATGACCGATTGTTCCCTCTGGCATCTCTGCGCCAAAGTTATCTGCCACAGAAGCACCGATAACTGCAAATGTATCTTCGTTTGCGATCGCACCACCATTTTTCATTCTTGAAGAATAAGCGATGAACGGTACATGCTCTCTTGTGTGGTCTGTTCCTGTATAAGTCGGATCATTTCCGTGGTCTGCTGTCAGGATCAGAAGGTCATCTTCTCCCATCTCGCTCATCAGAACACCGAGGTTCTTGTCAAATTTCTCGATCTCATGTCCATAGCCTTCTACATCTCTTCTATGGCCCCAGAGTGCGTCGAAGTCAACAAGGTTTACGAAGCACAGTCCCTTGAAATCTTTCTTGCAGATCTCAATTGTCTGTTCCATTCCATGTACAGAACTGTCAGAATGATGTGTCTCTGTGATTCCTTCGCCACAGAAGATATCGTTGATCTTACCAACTCCGATAACATCCAATCCTTTGTCTTTCAGTGCATTTAATGCTGTCAGACCAGTTGGTTTCAGAGCATAGTCATGACGGTTACTTGTACGTTTGAATTCGCCTTTCTTCTTACCTACATACGGTCTTGCGATTACTCGTCCAACTCTCCACTCATCTTTGAGTGTGATCTCACGTGCGATCTCGCAGCAACGATACAAGTTCTGAAGGTCAAATGTTTCTTCGTTTCCGCAGATCTGAAGTACGGAGTCTGCAGATGTATAAACGATCATTGCACCAGTGTTGATCTCTTCTTCACCGAGTTCTTCGATGATCTCTGTTCCGCTGGCGCTTCTGTTTCCGATTACTTTCTTGCCGCACTGTTTTTCCAGTTCAGCGATCAGTTCTGGCGGGAATCCATTGTCTGTAAAGGTTTTGAACGGTTTCTCAGTTTTGATTCCCATCATTTCCCAGTGTCCAGTCATGGTATCTTTACCATTGCTTGCTTCGCTAAGACGCATATAACGTCCCATTGGAGCTTCCACTCCTGTCATGTTTCCTGCTGCATGGAGGTTCAGCATTCCAAGCTTGCGGAGATTCGGGATCTCAAGCTCGCCCATTTTATCAAGAATATGTCCAAAAGTGTCAACGCCCGTATCACCAAATTTGGCTGAGTCCGGCATAGCTCCGATTCCCAGAGAATCAAGAACAATTACAAAAATTCTTTCATAATTTTTCATCTTCGTTTACCTCATCTCTTATTATTTTGCTGTCTGTTTCGTTCCTGTTTACAGCGTCTACAGCAACGACAGTTTCCGGTACAGCCTCTCTTTTACAGCTTCCCCTGCAAAGGCCGCATCTACTGCATTCTTCATCAGAAGCAGGACCTCCTCATCCCGGATTCCGTATGTTTTCTGAACAAATTCCAATTCTTTTGTCAGCGTTGTATTGCTGACAGTTCGGTTGTCTGTGTTGATCGTAACCATGACTCCTGCATCCAGGAATTCACGCATTGGATAATCCTGCGTGCTCTGTACTGCTTTCGTCTGAAGGTTACTGATCGGACACATCTCAATTCCGATCTTCTTGCCTGCAAGTTCTTTCTGAAGCTCTGCGTTGCCGCGCATAGCAATTCCATGTCCAATCCTTCTCGCCCCAACGGAAACTGCGTCAGTGATGTTTGCCACACTTCCGCATTCTCCTGCATGGATCGTAAATGGCATTCCGATCTTACGTGTGTTTTCAAATAAATTCATAAATTCTGTCATTGGATATGCGGCCTCCGCCCCAGCGAGGTCTGCAGCACAAATTCCGTGTCCGAGGTATTCGCGTGCTGTCTTTATCATTCGGCTGTTCTCTTCCTCACTGTGATGGCGCATTGCGCAGGCGATCAGACCAAATTCGATGCCGAAGTCATCTCGGCCTCTTTCCAGTCCTTTCAGAACTGCTTCGATCACTTTCGCACAGTTCATCTGCGCTGTCTCTGACAGAAGTGGTGCGAATCGAATCTCTGCATAACACACATTTTCTTTGCTCATGCCTTTCAGCACATCGTATCCAGCTTCTTCAAGACCTTCCTCATCCATCAGGCATTTCCCTGGCAGATCAAATTTTTCAAGGTATTCTGCGAGGCTTGTGCAGTCATCTGCCACACTTAATTCCTCCTGGCTGACTGTTCTTCCCAATCGTTTTTCAATAAACTCCTGACTGAGTGAGCCATCCAAATGGCAATGTAACTCTACTTTTGGTACTGTGATCAATTTTTCTCTTGTCATAATCTTCTCTCCTGTTTTGTTACTTCCTGCCGCCTTCGCAGTATCCTTAAATCTTTATGCCAGATTTGCCGGTCCAAAACCTAATGGCATGAGTTCCTTTAATGTATAAACATCATAATGTTCTTTGTCTGTAGCCAGAATGATCTGGAAAGTTTCCTCATTGCAAAACTCCACCATCACCTGACGGCAAACCCCACATGGTGCTGCATATCCGGTCAAGACTCCGTCCTTGCCCCCAACAATACATATCGCATCAAACTCTTTGACCCCTTCACTTACCGCCTTGAAAAATGCAGTTCTCTCTGCACAGTTGGTAGGTGTATACGCAGCGTTTTCAATATTGCATCCTGTATAAATCGTTCCATTTTTCGCAAGCAGTGCCGCACCAACTTTAAAGTTAGAGTATGGTGTATAAGAAAATTTCAGCTGCTCAATTGCTGTCTCGATCAACTTTTCGATCATACTTTTTTCCATTTTCAGACACCCCCGCTAAAAATCAATATCCTGTTGCCTTTTCGTTCTTTACGATCTTGATGATACGGCTTGTTCCAAGTCTGTCAGCTCCCAGTGCAAGGAATTTCTCAGCATCTTCGATGGAGGAGATTCCGCCTGCTGCTTTCATTTTTACGTTTGGTCCAATGTGTTTGGAGAACAGTTCGATATCTTCGAAAGTAGCTCCTGCTCCGCCGAATCCTGTAGATGTTTTGATGTAATCAGCTCCTGCTGCTGTTACGATCTCACACATTTTGATCTTTTCTTCATCTGTAAGGAAGCATGTTTCGATGATCACTTTCAGGATCTTTTCTCCACAAGCTGCTTTCAGTGTGCGGATCTCTTCTTCGATCAGATCATATTTTTTGTCTTTGAGCCATCCGATATTGATCACCATATCGATCTCTTCAGCTCCGTTTGCGATCGCATCTTTTGTCTCAAATTCTTTTGTTGCTGTTGTCATGTTTCCGTTCGGGAAACCGATAACTGTGCAAACAGCGATCTTGCCGTTCATGTATTCAGCAGCTTCTTTTACATAGCATGGAGGAATGCAAACAGATGCTGTTCCATATTCCATTGCATCGTCACAAATCTGTTTGATCTCTGCCCATGTAGAAGGCTGAAGAAGGAGTGTATGGTCTACGTGTTTTAAGATTTCTTTGATATCCATTATTTAAACCTCTCTTTATTATTTTTATCCGTCTCAATTTTGTTACTATTTCCAGATGATCCTTATTTATTCTGGTCTGCTTTGATCAGGTTTCTGATCGCTTCTACTGCAACCTGGATAGCCATGTCTGTGTCATGTGCAACCGGGTTTTCCAGTCCAAGTTTTTCTCTTTCCTGATTAGCAACAACCAGGAAGCAGGATCCTGCTCTTACGCCAAGTTTACCAGCTACGATAAACAGTGCTGCGGATTCCATCTCAGATGCAAGGCATCCCATTCTCTTCCATGCTTCCCATTTGTTAATGAGCTCATAGCTTACCGGCATTTCTTCCGGCTCGTGCTGCCCGTAGAAAGCATCTTTACACTGTACAACACCTGTGTGATATGGGAAACCTTTTCCTTTTGCACCATCTACAAGAGCATTGATAACATCAAGGTTTGCTACTGCCGGATATTCGATCGGTGCGTATTCTCTGCTGGTTCCTTCCATACGGATGGCACCTGTTGCGATCACAACATCACCGCTCTTTACTTCTGTCTGCATTCCACCGCAAGTACCAATTCTTACGAATGTGTCTGCACCACAGCGCCATAATTCTTCCATAGCGATAGATGCGGATGGTCCACCGATACCTGTAGACGTAACACTTACTTTCACGCCGTCAAGTGTTCCTGTATAAGTTACATACTCTCTATTATCTGCAACGAGAACTGGATTCTCAAAATACTGCGCGATCTTTGCACATCTCTTCGGATCTCCTGGTAAGATCACATAACGTCCAACCTCTCCCTGTGCAACCTGAATGTGATACTGTCTGCTTGCATCTTCTGAATAATTTTTCATAGTCATACCATCCTTTTCTATTTCTATTTTTCTTTTTTATCTTTTATAGAGTTTACGATCTATCAAAA
>CAZSTD010000009.1:0-15641 GCA_964609645.1 uncultured Blautia sp. | reverse complement strand
TTTTCTATTTCTATTTTTCTTTTTTATCTTTTATAGAGTTTACGATCTATCAAAAATCTATCTTTATATATTAGTTTGGGGCAAAAAAACTTTTTTTGCCCCAATCAATAACCTCTTATCTCTGTCCCTTATCGTACGGAATACCTTCTGCCTTCGGCGCTCTGGAATTCTTAGATACGAATACAAGCACGATCAGAGAAATAATGTACGGGAACATATTGTATAAAGTACTTGGCAGGTTTAATGCAACTAATACATCAAATCCTGTGTAAACGTTGGAAAGAGCACGGAATAAACCAAACAGAAGTGCTGCAAGTCCAATATTTACCGGTTTCCACTGTCCGAAGATCATAACCGCAAGTGCAAGGAAACCGAATCCGGCTACACCGTTCTCAAACTTCCACTCACTTACACCGGCTGTGATGTAAACCAGTCCGCCAAGTCCGCCAAGAGCTCCTGAGATCAGAACTCCGGCATAACGCATTTTATAAACATTGATTCCGACTGAGTCCGCTGCCTGTGGATGTTCACCGCATGCCATAAGACGAAGACCAAATTTAGTCTTGTATAATACGACATAAGATGCAATCAGAAGCAGTAATGCGATAAGCATGAACCAGCTGAATTCAAATTTTCCAATATTTACAAGAAAAGCTTTTTTTGTCTCTTTGTATACGACTGTTGAAGAAACGTTGTCGATACTTTCGGACATGTTGATCGCTCTTACGATAACAACTGCTGCTGCAGGTCCTAACAGGTTTAACGCTGTACCAACCAGTGTCTGGTCTGCATTAAAGTTGATCGCTGCAACTCCTAACAGAAGTGAGAAGATCATTCCAACTACAACTGCTGCTAAGATTACTAAGATGATCGCAAATAATGCTGGTGTGCCAGCCGGAAGATATTTCATCATCAGCGCACCACCAAGAGCACCCATAACCATGATTCCTTCCAGACCGATGTTAACAACACCACTGTGCTCGGAGAAACATCCGCCAAGAGCAACCAGTGTCAATACAGAAGCAAATATTAATGTATACTGGAGTAATAATAACATTATTTGTTTCCTCCTTTCGCTGCCTTCTTCTCCTCTCTCTTATCGAGGTAACGATTCAGCCAGAGTTTGAAGAAGAATACAAAACCGCACAGATAGATGATGAATGCTGAGATCAGGTCAGAAATCTGTGTACAATACATTGTTTTGTCTACGTAACTTCCACCACTTGTAATGTGCTGGATAAAGTAAGATGAGAATACAGTTCCGATCGGGTTCAGACCACCAAGGAATGCTGCTGCGATTCCGTTGAATCCCATTGCCGGTACAGTAGTCTGCTGAACCATCCATGTTTCGATTCCACTCAGATAGAAAACAGCTGCACTCATACCAGCGAGTCCGCCAGCGATCATCATAGTTACAATGATATTTCTCTTTTCTTTCATACCGCAGTATTTCGCTGCGTTTTTGTTCATACCTGTTGCTTTCAGTTCAAAACCGAATTTTGTTTTTTCAAGAACAACCCATACTACGATCGCCATGATCACAGATAATGGAAGACCGATCGTTACGAATTTGTTGTTTGTGAACAGTGCATCCAGTCCGCAGTTCGGAAGGAGTGCGCTTGTATTTCCACTTGCCAGGTCAACTGTATAAGGTGTGGATTCTGCTTTTACCTGTGTCAGGAGCATGTTCACGCCATACAGAGACATCCAGTTTAACATGATACAAGAAATTACTTCGTTTACGTTGAAGTAAGCTTTCAGGAATCCGGAGATTCCACCTACTAATGCAGAAAATACGATTGCTGCGATAAGGCATACATACCACGGCATACCAAATTTTAATGCAAAGAACAGGGATGCGCCTGCACCGATTACGTACTGTCCAGCTGCACCGATATTAAAAAGACCTACTTTGTAAGCAAATAAAACGGAGAGTGAACACATTAACAGTGCGGAGGCTTTTACCAATGTTGTTCCAAGGTACTTCATAACAGCTGCTGTACTTGGATAATACAGATAGTTCTTTAAGATTGCTGCAATAGCTCCTGCTGCTCCACTTGGGTTGATGATAAGGAGCACGATAAATCCAACCAGGATTCCAATGATGATACAGAGCAGAGATGCAATGATCGTCTGAACGGCATTGTTTCTCAGAATACTTTCTTTCTTATTTGATGCTTTATTCATTGCCCTTTGTCTCCTTTCTCTTTGATCCTGCCATGTAAAGACCAAGTTCTTCTACAGTTACTTTCTTCGGATCAAATTCTCCAACGATCTCACCCTCGTACATTACAAGGATTCTATCGGATACGTTCATTACTTCATCAAGTTCCAGACTCACAAGAAGTACGCCCTTACCCTGATCTCTAACGTTTACAAGCTGTTTGTGTACGTTTTCGATCGCACCTACGTCAAGACCACGAGTCGGCTGAACTGCGATCAGAAGTTCTGGATCTTTATCGATCTCACGTCCGATGATCGCTTTCTGCTGGTTACCACCAGACATTGCTCTTGATTTTGTGATCGGTCCCTGACCGGAACGGATATCGTATTCTTCGATGATTCTGTTTGCATAGTTACGGATCTCTTTACGTTTCAGGAATCCGAATTTATTTGTGAACTGAGGCTCAAAGTATCTCTGAAGAACGATGTTGTCTTCCAGTGAATAGTCAAGCACCAGACCATGTTTATGACGGTCTTCCGGAATATGGCTCATACCAGAAGTAAGTCTCTTACGGATTGGCATGTTTGTGAAGTCCTGTCCGTTTAATGTGATGGTACCGCTCTTAAGTGGTTCCAATCCGGAAAGTCCATATACAAACTCTGTCTGTCCGTTTCCATCGATTCCGGCGATACATACGATCTCGCCTCTGCGTACCTGGAGAGATACGTTGTTTACAGCGTTATTTTTATGACGTTTGGATGCAACTGTCATGTTTTTGATATCAAGAACAACTTCGCCCGGTTTTGCAGGTTCTTTCTCAACAACAAAGTTTACATCTCGTCCAACCATCATCGCTGAAAGGGATTCCGGTGTGCTGTCTTTGATATCTACAGTTCCGATGTATTTACCTTTTCTCAGAACACTGCAGCGGTCTGCAACCTGCATGATCTCTGCAAGTTTATGTGTGATGAAAAGAATACTCTTTCCTTCTGCTGCCAGGTTCTGCATGATCTGAAGTAATTCCTGGATCTCCTGAGGAGTCAGAACCGCTGTCGGCTCGTCAAAAATAAGGATATCGTTATCACGATAAAGCATCTTCAGGATCTCTGTTCTCTGCTGCATACCAACGGTTGTGTCTTCGATGATCGCATCTGGGTCTACAGCCAGGCCATATTTCTCAGAAAGTGCTAATACTTTCTTTCTTGCTTCATCTTTCTGAAGGAAACCACCCTTTGTTGTCTCTACACCAAGGATGATGTTGTCAAGAATGCTGAAGCATTCAACCAGCTTAAAGTGCTGATGTACCATTCCGATTCCAAGGTCATTGGCATCGTTTGGGTTATTGATCTGAACTTTCTGTCCATCTTTACGGATCTCGCCTTCTTCTGGCTGATATAATCCGAACAAAACACTCATGAGTGTAGATTTTCCGGCACCGTTTTCACCAAGCAGCGCATGAATCTCACCTTTTTTCAACTGAAGTGTGATGTTATCATTTGCGATGATTCCCGGGAATCTTTTGGTAATCCCAAGCATTTCAATTGCGTATTCGCTCATCTTCGTTGTCCTCCCTAAAATTTTCATGCAGAAATCGGAACAAACAAGAGGGAGCGGCCATTTCTTCGCTCACTCCCTCCTGATTTAATGTCTGTTTCTGGTCTGCACGGAGTAATTACTATACTTATTTAATGCTGCCGTAATCTTCAACTGCGATTTCTGTTGTTGGCAGAGTTGTAATATCGTTGCTTACTTCAATCTCACCGTCATACAGTTTCTTTACAAGCTCTTTGTAGTCATCTTCTGTAAAGCTGTCATTCCACTGTGTTGTTTCAACTGGAAGCTGAACGAAGTTTTCATCCGGGTTTTCAGATACAAGACCAAGGTTATCGATCTTTCCAGCATAATCGCTCCACTTGTCGTCTTTGATCGCTGTAAGAACTGTATCTACAGTTGTTGAGAGACCTTTCATTGCAGATGTGATAGTAAGTTCTTCTCCAATGATTCCGGACTGGTCAGAGTCAACACCGATTACTTTACCGCCTGTCTTGTTTGCTGCTTCTACTGCTGATGTGTAGATACCACCGCCGCATGCGAATACTGCTTCTACACCTTTGCTTCCATACCATGTATCCATGTAAGCTGTGATGTCTGCATCACCGTAGAACTGTCCACCGCATACATATTCAACTTCTACTTCGTTTGTGATTCCAAGTTCTACTGCTGCTCCGTTAGCGCCCTGAACATATCCATATCCAAAACGTGTTACAGCCGGTACGGACATTCCACCGAGGAATCCAAGATGTTTGTATCCAAGTTTAACAGCTGCATATCCTGCCATGTATCCGGAAATTTCTTCCTGGTATGTACAGCAGTATACGTTGTCTGTGTTGTAGTAATCAGATACTGTATAATCGTCTGGGTTATATGTGTATCCTTCACCAACACCTTTTTCACAGATATCGCCAGCACTTACGTCAAGTGCTACGAATTTAACATCCGGATATAAATCAGACTGCTCTACAACTGCTGCAGCAAACATATATCCTGGCATTACTACTACGTTCGCGCCATCAGCGATCGCCTGGTCAACACTTGCGTTACGAGCTTCGTCAGAGTCGCTCTCTGGTTTGTAATAGTTGAAATCGATGCTGTTCTCTGTTCCCCATGCTTTACAAGCTTCATAAGTTGTCTGGTTAAAGCTCTGGTCTGTGATATCTCCAGAGTCAGTGATCATCGCTACTTTCATATCAGAAGTGGACTCTGTAGATTCTTTCTTTGTTTCCTCTGTCTTTGTTTCGCTTCCTCCACACGCTGTAAGAGAAAGTGCCATAATTCCTGCTAAAACTGCCGCTGCTACTCTTTTTTTCATATCCGTTCTTTTCCTCCTTAAATTATTTTTCTCTCGGACTTGATAGGTTTATAATGACATATGTCCCAAACTAAAAACAGGACTGGAGTCCCATTTTTATTCATTCTACCTCATTTCGTTAATAATATCCAGTTTTTTTTCGTCATTTTTGTGCATTATTTCATTTTTTTATTTCATTCTAAAAAGACACTTGTCCTTTTTGAACGAATTCCGCGCATTTTATATGAAATCCAACAAATCTGCGATTCAAAACCAGCACCTTATCTCTCGATCAAATATCCTTATCTTAACGATTTATGATCTACAGATAACGGATATAAGAAACCAAATGAAGCATCCATGACCATTAAGAGACTTTCGTCACCCCCTCTGATCTTTCCCTCCTTATCTTTTATAGTGTCTTGCGATTGATAGTATCAGTTTACTCGATTTTTTGGTAATTTTCAATATATTTTTGTTAATTTTTTATTATTTATTGGTTAAAAAGCACATTTGTCCCTCATCTTTTGTCAAAAACGCAAAAAGCTCAAGATTTTCAGCAAATTCGTCTCAAAAAAGGAATTTTTTCCTAAAAAAAGAGTCCGCAGACCTTCTGCAGACTCCATTTTTCCCTAATATAGCTCTTTTTCCAGCACACATGTCGTTTTTATCTTCTCGACCAGTGTCTCCAGTGCGCTGATCACATGTGGTCTGATGTCTCCCCCCACAAGCACATACATCAAGTCATCTCCGACTTCCAGTTTTCCTTCATTCAGCCAGGTGCGGATATAGTAGATCCCTTCCATCTTGTAAGTCTCTGCTACCGCGGCCTCTACTTTTTCTTTATCATAGGAAAATTCCATTCCAGAAACATTCCCTGCGCTCTCATCCCCAAGCCGCACACGCGCCTTAGCACTTTTGCGCACAGTACCGTTATGTACCAGATACATTCCTACATTTTCTGCTTTCGGATCTTTCTTCGCCTCCTGAAGCCATTGATCCATAGATGGAACTACTTTTTTCTCCATGATATTTATACCTTTTCCTTTTTTATTTTAAGATCTTTCGATCTTTTTATTTTATGATCTGGTGATAGTTCTTTCACCGATCCGTTTTTATTTTTTGAGTTTTAATAAAAATTCCCCCTGCTGTTCTTCCACAGCCACCTCATATCCCTGGCCATTTGCATAGCGAGTAATGTTTTCCACCGCTACTTTATTATCTACCATCACTTCCAAAGATGCCGGCGCACTTTTTTTCACTGCATTCTGAACCTGAATGACAGGCATCGGACAACTGAGACCTCTTGCATCGATCATGTTATCTCTCCTCCTTTTTAAATGTGTTCACAACAGATATGATCAACAAGATCACAAGACAGATAAACACTGCGATCTTTCCGTTTACAGCAATCCCACCTGCATTGTAAACATCCTCTGTCATGGATGCTGCGGAGCCTGCCAGAGAAAAGTTATGAGCCATAGCCGCACCTGCGATCATACCAAATACAGTAACTGCAGAGTCGCCATTTCCTTCTCCACTGAGGATCAGCTGGCGCAGAGGGCAGCCTCCAAGGAGTACACATCCCCATCCGGCAACTGTCATACCCAGAAGGTTCCATAACTGGCTTGAATGAGCGATCGGCTGTAAATAGGTAGAAAAGCCTTTAAAGTTCCCCAAAATGATATTTCCCACAAGAATCGTGACAAAGATCACTGCAAAACCGGATAACAGGTTAAAATCTTTAAACATAAATGCATCTCGCATACCACCCACCATACAGATACGTGATCTCTGAGCCAATGCACCTACGATCAAAGCGATCACCAATGCAACGAAGAACGGCGCATGCATAGATCCAGGTCCTTTTTCTGAGAATGCAAAGATCGTTGGAACCGCGATCATGCCTACAAGCAAAAGTCCCATAACTCCCGGAAGAACAAATCCTTCTCCCTTGCTCACAACATAGCTGCGCTTTAAGGAAAATCCCTTGCGTAAAAAGAAAATACCGATCAAAATACCGATCGCAAATCCTGCCAGACCTACAAACGCATTCAGATCTCCACCGCCCATACGGATGACCATTCTGAGAGGACATCCCAAAAATACCAGGCTTCCGATCATAACAACCATTCCTAATAAGAAGCGAGTTGCCGGTGAAGAACCTGCACGCGGTTTAAATTCGCCGGTAGCAAGCGCGATCACAAAGGAACCTAATACGAGACCAATGATCTCCGGTCTCACATACTGAACTACCGCTGCACTGTGGAGCTTAGTCGCACCTGCGATATCCCTAAGAAAACAGGCAATACAAAAGCCCATGTTTGCAGGGTTGCCCAGCTTCGTCAGTGTGAGGGCTGCCAGGCCGATCACAAATCCTGTGATGACCACCCAAAGATTGATTTTTTTTGTCATACTTGTATCTCTCCTTTTATTTTTTTATCTGAAGATCATTTCAGATAAATGCGTTTTTCTCCGCGGTAAGCTTCCACTGTGCCTATCCGCTGTGCAGAAGGAACCTGACCTTGCAGTTCTTCCAACAGTCTGTCCGCATCCTCCGGAGCTACAGCCATCATCAGGCCACCCGATGTCTGCGGATCATAAAGCATATCCTGTTTTGCCAGTTCCACAGTTCCTTCATCCACCTCTCCCTGCGCAAAATTTCGATTCCTGTACATTCCTTCCGGCAGGATCCCCATTCTCGCAAGCTCCAAGGACTGTTCGATCAGGTCTATCTGATCCACTTCGATATGTAATTCTGTATCACTTCCCTGTGCCATTTCAAGTCCATGGCCCAAAAGCCCAAAGCCTGTGACATCTGTACAGCTATGAACATCATATTTCACCATGATGTCCCTCGCATTTTTGTTCAATGTGGTCATAAGTCCATACGCCCAATCCATGACTGACTTTTCCACAAGTCCTTCCACTTTCGCAGCAGTTGTCAGGATACCTATCCCGATAGGTTTCGTTAAGATCAGTACATCTCCAGGCTTTGCACCGCTGTTTGTCAGCAGCTTTTCCGGATGTACAAATCCTGTGACAGAAAGACCGTATTTCGGTTCTGGATCCAGAATGCTGTGTCCCCCTGTGATCAGTGCTCCTGCTTCATAGACTTTGTCGTATCCGCCCTTCAGCATTGCATGGACAACCTCAGAAGGCATATCTGCCGGCACAGCCATAATGTTCATGGCAAGTTTCGGTTCTCCTCCCATCGCATAGACATCACTCAGCGCATTCGTTGCTGCGATCTGTCCAAATGTATAGGCATCATCCGCGATCGGCGGAAAAAAGTCTAACGTCTGGACCAGTGCCAAATCATCACTTATCTTATAGACACTGGCATCATCGCTTTTGTCAAAGCCCACTAAAAGATTCTCATCCCTATGCACTTTGATCCCTTCCAAAAGTTTGCTCAGTGTTCCAGCTCCCACCTTCGCGCCACATCCTGCACAGTGTGCAAGTTTTGTTAACTTTACATCATTTTCCATAATCTTCTCACATCTCCAAATTGTAGATTGCTTCGATCTCCAGTTCCTCTTTATCTATCATCACTTCCAACATTTCTCTAAATTCAGGCTCTGTGCGAAAAGCGATCCCACAGTCACTGCTCAGATTCCGCGGAGCAGAAATTAATTTTCCGATGATCCCGGCATTTGCTGCCTGCGCTTCCATCGCCATAGCACCAGCGGTCGTAAAAAAGGTTACCACCAGATATTGCTTTTTTCCCCTCATCTTATGATCCTTTCCAGTGCATTTACTGCAAATTCTGCTTCCACCTGTGTGTTAAACCAGCCGAAGCTAAAACGGACTGCGCCCTGTTCTTCTGTCCCCAAAGCTCTGTGCATCCTCGGCGCACAATGTGCGCCCGCTCTGACTGCGATCTCATAGTCCTCCCATAAGATATCTGCCAGTCTTCCGGATTCTATATCTTCATAATTTAAAGAAACGATCGGGCAGCGGACATCCTGTTCCCAGTCTCCATAGACCGTTATGCCCTCGATCTTTCGTACTTCCTTTACAAAATATCTCGCAAGTTTCATCTCGTGCTCGTGGATCTTTGACATGCCTGTGCTCTCGATATGATCCAGTGCTGCACCAAGCCCTGCGATCCCATGTCCATTGAGCGTTCCCGCCTCCAGACGCGTCGGATACTCCAGCGGTTGATACGGCAGATATGTCTGAACTCCAGTCCCGCCAGATTTCAAAGGTCTGATATCCACTTCTTTTCCAAGGCACAGTCCTCCTGTCCCCTGCGGTCCCATCAACGCTTTATGTCCCGTGAAGCAAAGCACATCGATGTTCATCTCTTTCATGGAGATCGGAAGGCTTCCCGCTGTCTGCGAAGCATCCACTACAAACAAAAGTCCCTCATCCTTACAAAATGCTCCGATGCGTCGAATATCCAATACATTGCCTGTCAGATTCGATCCGTGAGTACAGATCACAGCCTTTGTATTTGCCTTTTTCAGCTTTCCAAAATCCGCAAGATCGATCCTCCCGTATGTGTCTGCTGGACAAAAGTCAACCTCAATTCCGTTTTTTTGTAATTCATACAATGGGCGAAGTACCGAATTGTGTTCCAGATCTGTCGTTATCACATGATCCCCAGGAGAAAACAGTCCGAATATCGCTGTATTCAACGCTTCCGTGGCATTCGAAGTAAAGATCACATTTCTTGGCAAAGAACAGTCAAAAAACTTTGCCACCTTACAGCGCACCTGATAGATCTGCCTTGAAGTATCCAGCGTACTTCCATGAGCGCCACGGCCACTGTTTCCAAAGCTCTGCATAGCCTCACAAACCGCATCGATCACCTGCTTAGGCCGCCTCAGGGATGTTGCTGCATTATCCAAATAGATCATCCCATTCCCCCTCGTTGTAGTTTTAAAAATATAACGTCAAATTTATTTTAAAGAGTCATCTGTCCCTTGTCAAGAAATTATAGAGCTTTGCTATATCCTCGCAAATAAAAACAGCAGCAACCTACAGAAATTACTTCCATAGATCACTGCTGTTCCCCTTTAGGTCCGTATCATTTTCCAAAGGTATTGCTGTTTTTAGCTGCTGATTTTGCACTCATGGTATTGGTCGCCTCAAACAGAGAATCCGTCGGTGCTACTGGGCACATCAAGACTTTTCCAGTTCCACGATATACATTTACCAAACCTTCTCCGCTGACTGCTGAACCCACCAATGTTTTGGTTGTTCTTTCCACAGTAAAGTCAAGATTGGAAGACCAGCATACTGCCAGATTTCCATCAATCTTCAACTCATCATTTTCCAATTCGATCTCAATCAGTTCATCTTCCGGAACATTGGACTCCAACGCCACTACTCCGTTTCCCTGGAGGCTCAAATTAAACAAGCCCTCTCCGCCAAGCACTGCAGAAGACACATTTTTTCTGGCAACGATCTTCTGACGTACATTAGAGTCGCATGCCAGAAACATCCCATCCTCAATCGTCATTCCTGCGCTGCCCCATGTCGCCACATCCTGCAGGATCAGATACTTATATGTAGGTTCTAATACCAGACATCCTTCTCCAACATATTCCGGTTTTACTGCGGACTCTTTTGTCACAGCACCTTTTAATGCTTTTCCAAACAAATCTCCAAGCCCTTTTACTCCGGTTGTCGCCTGCACATTGCCTCCCATCCACTGCATAGCGCCTGCCTGGATCACTGCAGAGTGGTCTTTGTCAATGTCGATTACAAGCTGTCTTCTTCTGACATTCATCTTGCTCATAAAATACTCATTGACTGCGTTCATCGGCGATACACTGGCATCCTGTACATATTCCAGCACATGAAAATTACCGATCGTCTTCACAAATCTTCTATTTTTATTTTCTAAATTTACGATCCTCATACTTCTCCGATTCCTCCTATCAAAGCCTGGTGTTCTGTTGCTTCATATGATAAGTATATCTCGTTTTCAGTAAAAAAGATAGATTATAAGCGATAGTTTTCGTGAACGTCTTTTCTTAGATTTCTTCGATCAAGCGCAGTTCTTCTTCGCTGAAGTTCACATTCTGAACAGCTTTAATATTATCCAAAATCTGTGACGGCTTCGATGCACCAGCCAATACACTGGTCACAACGCCATCGCGAAGCACCCATGCAAGTGCCATTTCCGCTAACGTCTGTCCTCTTTCTGCCGCCAGATCATTTAATTTGCGGATCTGCGCCAAACGTTCCTCTGTGATCGCTCCCTCTTTTAAGAACCGACCATCCGTCTTTACACGACTATCCTGCGGGATACCATTTAAATATCGGTCTGTCAAAAGTCCCTGCGCTAATGGACTGAATGCGATGATTCCTTTTTTCAATTTCGCAGCTGTTTCTTTCAAACCATTCTTTTCAATCGTTCTATCAAAAATAGAATAGCGATTCTGGTTGATCACAAATGGGCATTTTAGATCATTTAAAATAGCTGCTGCTTTTTCCAAATGTTCCCCATCATAATTGGAAAGCCCTACATACAGCGCTTTACCGCTTGTAACAGCCTGTGCCAAAGCTCCCATCGTCTCCTCTAACGGAGTATCCGGATCCATGCGATGATGATAAAAGATGTCTACATAGTCCATCCCCATGCGTTTTAAACTCTGGTCAAGACTGGCAAGAAGATATTTTCTGCTTCCCCAATTTCCATAAGGGCCATCCCACATTTCATAGCCAGCCTTTGTGCTGACAATGATCTCATCGCGATATGCCCTAAAATTCTCTTTAAAAATACGTCCCCAATTGATCTCTGCACTGCCCGGTTCCGGCCCATAATTATTCGCTAGGTCAAAATGCGTGATCCCATTGTCAAAAGCAGTAAAACAAAGGTTTTTCATATTTTCATATGGCGCAGTGTCACCAAAATTGTGCCAAAGCCCCAGAGAAACTGCCGGCAGCTTCAATCCACTGTTTCCACATGAAAAATACTTCATTGTTTCATAACGTTTTTCGGATGCCTGATACATAAAAATACCTCCTAAATTTCATTCTGTTTAAACGTAACTAATTGACTTCAAATACAAGGATCTTCTCTCGTTGGTTTCCACCGCCGAACAGATCCATACAGTTGATCTCATCTGAAAACATCAGCTGTTCCTGTGTCATCAGATAGCTAACGTATTCATCTGAGGGATAGTAGAAAAACAACAGCATTTCTCTGGGATTTTCATAAAAAGATTCATAGATCCTTGCCAGTACCTTCTGCAAGATCTCCACTGAAAATGGATTAAAGAAATAAAATCTGTCAATCTCTTTTGGTACAATATATCCTTCTGCGTTCGTTTCCAAAAAAGAAGTTCTATTTCCAGATACCGCGGTCTCTTTATTTTCTATCGCCTGTCTAAAAATCCTTTCATCGTATTCGATCCCAATAGACTGACATCTGGTTTGATAAGACAGATAAAAACACACTCTGCCCTTTCCGGTTCCATAATCCAGCACCATATTTTTCTTTCTGATCAACCCACAATTCGCCAATCTTTCCAATACGCAGTATGGTGTCGGCTCATAAGGATACCGATACTGATCTGAATTTGAATCGTCCCTGCCGCTTGTTTTGATCTTCAGCAGTTTATCCCACTGCACTTCCATCTGAGCCATGTCTATATGATCTTTCCAGATAAGTGGTCTATCTCATGCTGAGCGATCTGCGCAGTCCATCCATCCAACTTCAATCTCTGTTTTTTCCAATTAAAATCCTGATATTCCACTTCTATCTCCTGGTATCTGTTTGTTTTGCGCACTCCGTCCAAAGACAGACATCCTTCTTCCGTCTCGTACATTCCACTTTTAGAAATGATCACCGGATTAAACATAACCACATCTATAAATCCCATATTTACAATAATGATATTTTTTCTCACACCGATCATGTTCGCAGCCATGCCTACACAGCGTTCCCGATTAGCCTGCAACGTATCCTGCAGATCTTTTCCTATTGAAATATCCGCTTTTGTTGCTGGTTCTGATGGCTGTCCCAAGAAAAAGATGTCTCTTATGATCTCCCTTACCAACTTGTTGCCTCCTGTATCCTATTATTTTGATCATTTTTTTCATCTACTGAGAGTATACCATATTTTCTTTCTCCGTTGTCTTTTTTCATCAGATCAAACAAAAATTTATTATGAACAGCGCAGCAAACTTCTTTCATTCATTAAACTTCAATTGGTTGTCACAGCTTTTAGGCAAATAACATGATCACAGCAACGTTGGATCAATTCGGAGTCGTGAGTCACGATCAACACCGTCTGTTTTCCTTTTAAAGAAGCGATCAGTTTTGCAGTCTGCTCCATATGCCGATAATCCAGACCGCTAGTCGGCTCATCAAAAACCAGTATCTCTTTCTTAGCAAGAATCGCGGATGCAATAGCAACACGCTGTTTCTGTCCACCGGACAGGCTCATAGGATGGCGCGCCCTTAATTCAGACAGATCCAGCTCCTCTAAAACACGATCAACTTCTTCTTTATTTTCCGTTGACATTCCAAGCTGTACTTCATCCTCAACTGTCTCGCAGAACAGCTGATGATTTACATCCTGCATGACCATGTAGGAGTTTTTCAATAATTGTCTCCTTTTCCATGTCTGTCCATCAATCTTCATCTGTCCTTTAAATTTTTTTTCAAGTCCACACAGACAGCGAGAAAATGTGGATTTTCCCGCTCCATTTTGACCTGTTATGGCAATGATGCCTCCCTTTGGAAGGGAAAGATTCGGAAGATTAAGCACCTGGATTTCTCCATAGGAAAAGAAAAAATTCACAAGATCCAGAGTCTTCCCGTCCGTCACTTTATGGCTGATCTGCGGAATTTCTTCTTTTTCCATGGAACGCAGTCCCAATTCGTGAAGCTGTTGTGTAGACCATTTCGCAAACTCCGCCATAGGAATGTCAAAAGCAATCTCTCCTCCTTTCATACAAACTACCCGATCACAGATTTCATTTAACCAGGACAAACGATGCTCTGCGATCACAATCGTTTTGCCCTCCGCTTTCCAACGTAAGAGCGTTTGCTTTAATTCTTCAATAGCCTGCAAGTCCAAATTGGAAGTAGGTTCATCAAGCACCATTACCTGTGGCCACAATGCGCTAACAGAGGCACAGGCAACTTTCTGCTTTTCACCACCGGACAAGTCAAAAATGCTGCGCCCTAAGAGTGCTTTAATCTTCAATTCCTTCGCAGCCGCATCGACACGTCGATGGATCTCAGCTTCAGGCAGTCCCATATTTTCACAGCCAAAAGCTATCTCACTCGTCGTATCTACGCAGAAAAACTGACTTCTTGGATTTTGAAACACACTGCCCACCAGTTTTGCAGTATCATATAGTTCCGCTTTTGTCACATTTAAACCATTTACTGTTACACTTCCCTCCAATTCGCCTTCATAAAAATGAGGGATCAATCCATTGATCAAACGGGTGATCGTTGTCTTCCCACTTCCAGATTCCCCACAAAATAAAACACATTCTCCATCATCAATCGTCAGTGAAATCTTTTTTAATGATGACACATCTGCATTTTCATGACGAAAACTAACATTTTTCAGTTTAATCACATTATCACTCCCAAAATCCAAACCATATAAGGGATCACCCCAATCCCAAACATAACGTAATCCTGCACATGAAAACCAATCTTACAGATATTTGTTCGTTTCACATCTCCGCCAAGCCCACGAGTCAAAGCCGCTGCCGAAAGTTCCTCGCCAATCTTAACGCAGCAGGTCATTAACGGTACCAAGCGATATTCCAACATTTTTTCAGCATTTCTACCTCCTAGATGAATTCCTCGCATCCGCATAGCTGCATTGATGGAAGCAGCCTCATCCATCACTGTGGGAAAAAAACGAAACATTACCGATAGTGGAATGATAATCTTCTCACTCAGATGCAGACGAAGCATAGCTGCTGTGAACTCACTGACAGTCGTAGTGGATACAAGGTAGCTTCCCATAGCAATCCCTGGCAAAAATCGTGACAAAATGCCACTGCATCCCAATAAAATAAAATTCACTGCGCCAGTAGTCATTGGTACAAGCCGAGTATAAACAAACCACGACACAAAATAGATCGTGATGTAAAATACAGCCTGCCTGCGCTTTTTTGCACTAAAAAATAACACAGCAGGCATAGCGCAGAGAACGGGGACAAGAGGTTCTACACTCTCGCCCCCGGCAGATCCCAGAACAAACAAGGCAATATTAAATAATGTCATTATTTTCGTCCTTGGATCAAGCACAAGTCCTCTATTTTGCAGATTGGTCTGTAAAAATCCCGCCGCCATCAGGCGATACCTGCCTTTTCAAAGTGCTTTTTCAGTACTGCCTTTCCAAGAATTGCCCCCAGCATCCCGCAAGCAAAGGCAGCAACGATCAAAACAGGCGCTGTCCAGGGCTGCATGATATTTCCAAGGGCATTGATATATTCTGTACCAAAACTTTGACGGGTAGAAAAATATCCCTCTCTGTCAAGATACAATGGCAGATAATTACCGAACACCAAAATACAAAAAGTAGCATAACTGAGAATGGTTTTCCTAGAACTGACATATTTTCCACTCTTTGCGATCAAATCGGCTAGAAATCCAAAGATCACGCCAAATATGAGCGGCCAAAATCCCATACCTGT